>NZ_KV802734.1:233889-234510 GCF_001810825.1 Streptococcus sp. HMSC076C08
AACACCAGCGCAAAAACCTGCTGAGAAACCGAAAACACCAGCACAAAAACCTGCTGAGAAACCTAAAAATACAAGTCCTAAAGAGGATAAGTCCAAATCTACAGCTCAGTCTGGTTGGGTAGGCTCATCGTACTATGAAAATGGTACTAAAGTTACTAATAAGTGGATTTTTGATAAAAAAGCTAATTCTTATTTCTATCTAAATGCTTCGGGAAACTATGTCCAAAATACTTGGGAAGGCAATTACTATCTCAAATCAGATGGAAAGATGGCCAAGAATGAATGGATTTATGATAAGAAATACTCTGCTCATTATTATTTAACAGGAGAAGGCAGCTACGCTCGTAATACATGGGTAGGTAATTACTATCTAAAATCAGATGGGAAGAGAGCTAAAAATGAATGGATTTATGATACGAAATCGAGTTCATATTTTTATCTAACATCAGAAGGAAGTTCTGCTCGTAACACTTGGGTAGGAAATTACTACCTCAAATCAGATGGAAAGATGGCTAAGAATGAATGGATTTATGACAAAAACTACGGGTCATACTATTATCTAACAGCAGAAGGCAGCTACGCACGTAACAAATGGGTAGGTAATTACTATCTAAAATCAGA
>NZ_KV802734.1:234610-253379 GCF_001810825.1 Streptococcus sp. HMSC076C08
GGTAGGTAATTACTATCTAAAATCAGATGGTAAGATGGCCAAAAATGAATGGGTAGATGGTGGCCGGTATTATGTTGATTCTGACGGAAAGATAGTAAAAAGTGAATGGATTTATGACAAAAACTATGGTTCCTATTATTATCTAACAGCAGAAGGCAGCTATGCTCGAAGCAAATGGGTCGGAAATTATTATCTCAAATCAGATGGTAGGATGGCTAAAAGTCAGTGGGTAGATGGTGGCCGTTACTATGTTGATTCTGAAGGCAAAATGGTAAGGGGCAAATGGGTAGATGGTGGCCGTTACCATGTAGGATATGATGGTGTGTGGCAACCAAAACCAGAAGACGGGAATCCATACTCAGCAGCTTTAAAGACAGCACAAGATTATAATAAGATTCATTTGTCAAAAAAAGGAATTTATGAGATGTTAATTTATGAAGGTTTTAATAGTGACACTGCACAATATGCTATCAATCATTTGCAAGCAGACTATAAGGCTAATGCCTTAGCTAAAGCAAGAGGACTCCGAAAGAATACCAATTTATCAAAGACAAAAATTTATGAGAGGCTAACTAATCCTTGGCTTGGACAATTTACAAAAGAAGAAGCCAACTATGCCATTCAACATTTAGGGGATAAATAGTTATTAATTATTAGATGTAACTTTTTCATGCAAACCTTTGCACAAAAGAGACGATTTTGTTATACTATATCTGTAAGCATTTTCAATTAAAAAGGAGAAGACGATGAGTCAAAAGATTATTGGGATTGACCTTGGTGGGACATCTGTTAAGTTCGCAATTTTAACACAAGAAGGAGAAATCCAAGAAAAATGGTCTATCAAGACCAATATTTTGGACGAAGGAAGCCATATTGTAGACGATATGATTGAGTCTATTCAGCATCGTTTGGACTTGCTTGGATTGTCTGCTACGGATTTCCGAGGCATTGGAATGGGATCACCTGGTGTGGTTGACCGTGAAAAAGGGACTGTTATCGGTGCCTACAACCTTAACTGGAAAACCCTTCAACCGATTAAAGAAAAGATTGAAAAAGCCTTGGGCATTCCATTCTTCATCGATAATGATGCCAACGTAGCTGCACTTGGTGAGCGCTGGATGGGGGCTGGTGACAACCAACCGGACGTTGTCTTTATGACACTTGGTACTGGTGTTGGTGGTGGTATCGTGGCAGAAGGCAAATTGCTTCACGGTGTTGCTGGTGCAGCAGGTGAGCTTGGCCACATCACTGTTGACTTTGACCAACCAATCGCATGTACCTGTGGTAAAAAAGGCTGTCTTGAGACAGTTGCTTCAGCAACAGGGATTGTCAACTTGACTCGTCGTTATGCAGATGAATACGAAGGCGATGCGGCCTTGAAACGCTTGATCGACGACGGTGAAGAAGTAACAGCAAAAACTGTCTTTGACCTTGCAAAAGAAGGGGACGACCTTGCCTTGATCGTTTACCGTAACTTCTCGCGTTACTTGGGAATCGCTTGTGCCAATATCGGCTCCATCCTCAACCCATCAACAATCGTTATCGGTGGAGGTGTGTCAGCTGCAGGAGAATTCCTTCTCCAAGGTGTTCAAAAAGTGTACGACGAAAATACCTTCCCACAAGTACGCACAACAACTAAATTAGCTCTTGCAACTCTAGGAAATGACGCTGGAGTGATCGGAGCAGCGTCGCTTGTATTGCAATAAGATAAAGAAAGGGGAAAAACACTACTTTAAAGCTAGTGATTTTCCTCCTTTCTTTTTTTATGCTATACTAGTTAAGACTATAAATGAGGTGAGAGTAAATGACAAAAGCAGATATGATTTTTAAAGAGAATATTGAACGAATCCTCAAAGACGGCGTCTTTTCTGAACAAGCACGTCCCAAGTACAAGGATGGGACTGTTGCCAACTCCAAGTACATAACGGGTGCCTTTGCTGAGTACGACTTAGCCAAGGGGGAATTCCCCATCACAACCTTGCGCCCGATTGCTATCAAATCCGCCATCAAGGAAGTACTATGGATCTACCAAGATCAGTCTAATAGCCTAGAAGTGCTAAATAGCAAGTACAATGTTCACTACTGGAATGACTGGGAAGTGGGAGACACGGGAACCATCGGTGAGCGCTATGGGGCTGTGGTTAAAAAGCACGATATCATCAACAAGATTCTCAAGCAGTTGGAAGCCAACCCTTGGAACCGTCGAAATATCATCTCGCTCTGGGATTACCAAGCTTTTGAGGAGACAGACGGCCTCCTTCCATGCGCCTTTCAGACCATGTTTGATGTCCGTCGAGTAGATGGGGACATCTATCTAGATGCGACTTTGACCCAGCGCTCGAATGATATGCTGGTGGCTCACCACATTAACGCTATGCAGTATGTGGCTCTTCAGATGATGATTGCCAAGCATTTTGGATGGAAGGTTGGGAAGTTCTTCTACTTCATCAACAACCTTCATATCTATGATAATCAGTTTGAACAAGCAGAGGAATTGCTTCGTCGTGAGCCGTCAAACTGCCAACCTCGTTTGGTTTTAAATGTTCCTGATGGGACCAATTTCTTTGATATCAAAGCGGAGGACTTTGAGTTGGTTGACTATAATCCGGTTAAGCCGCAACTGAAGTTTGACCTAGCTATTTAATACTCTTAGAAAATCTCTTCAAACCACATCAGCTTCGCCTTACCGTAGGTATGGTGACTGACTTCGTCAGTTCTATCCACAACCTCAAAACAGTGTTTTGAGCTGACTTCGTCAGTCTTATCTACAACCTCAAAGCAGTGCTTTGAGTAACCTGCGGCTAGCTTCCTAGTTTGTTCTTTGGTTTTCATTGAGTATAAAAGAAAATAAAAAGAAGTTGAGATTTCTCAACTTCTTTTGTTGCTTAATGTGATACGCGACGGCGAGCCGCTTTTTTACGGTTTTCTTCGATGAAAGCTGCTTTTTGCTCTTCTGGCTCAATCACTTTCTTTTTAATTGCGTATACTGCACCTGCAACGGCAGCGACAGTTCCTGCGACACCTGTTACAAGACCTTTAGCGAATCCTTTAGCCATGAGTCTTCCTCCTTTATCTTCCCGATCAGCCAGGCTCCTAAAGTGGTAGCATTTTTCTGACTGACCTTTTTGTGATATAATAATAGTAACGAAAAAATGGAAATTTTTCAAGGAAAAAAGATGAAAACAAAAATAATTGTGATTGTTGGACCGACCGCTGTTGGGAAGACAGCCCTTGCTATTGAAGTGGCCAAGCGCTTTGGTGGAGAGGTGGTCAGTGGTGACAGTCAGCAAGTATACAGAGGGTTGGATATTGGGACGGCCAAGGCTAGCCCAGAGGAGCAAGCAGCTGTTCCTCATCATTTGATTGATGTCAGAGAGGTGACCGAGTCTTACTCGGCTTTTGATTTTGTTAAGGAAGCTAAGAAGGCTATTGAGGATATTCAAAGCCGTGGCAAGCTTGCTATTATAGCGGGAGGTACTGGGCTTTATATCCAGAGTTTGCTGGAAGGCTACCATCTAGGTGGGGAGACACCTCATGAGGAGATTTTAGCCTATCGAGCTAGTTTAGAGTCTTATTCCGATGAAGAATTAGCCAATCTTGTGGAGCAAGCAAGTCTTGAAATTCCTCAGTTTAACCGTCGTCGTGCCATGCGAGCCTTGGAAATCGCCCATTTTGCTCAAGATTTGGAAAATCAAGAGACCTTGTATCAACCGTTGATTATCTGTTTGGATGATGAGCGGAGTCAACTCTATGAGCGTATCAACCATCGCGTGGACCTCATGTTTGAGGCTGGGCTTTTGGATGAGGCTAAGTGGCTTTTTGACCATTACCCTGATGCGCAGGCTGCTAAAGGAATTGGCTACAAGGAACTCTTTCCTTATTTCCGTGGGGAGAAAACTCTTGAGGAAGCGAACGAGAGTCTCAAGCAGGCGACTCGTCGTTTTGCTAAGCGTCAGCTGACCTGGTTCCGTAATCGTATGCAGGTTACCTTTTATCAGATAGGAGAGCCTGACGTGCAGGACCGCATTTTAAGCCAGATAGAGGAGTTTTTAGATGATTGAAACGGAGAAAAAAGAGGAACGCGTCCTACTCATTGGTGTGGAATTACAGGGCATGGACAATTTTGACCTCTCCATGGAAGAGTTGGCCAGTCTGGCTAAGACTGCTGGAGCAGTCGTAGTAGGTAGTTACAGACAAAAACGGGAAAAATATGATTCCAAGACTTTTGTTGGCTCTGGTAAGTTGGAAGAGATTGCGCTCATGGTGGATGCAGAAGAAATTACTACTGTCATTGTCAATAATCGTTTGACTCCACGGCAAAATGTCAATCTAGAGGAAGTTCTGGGTGTCAAGGTGATTGACCGTATGCAGTTGATTCTAGATATCTTTGCCATGCGGGCTCGAAGCCATGAAGGAAAACTCCAAGTCCACCTAGCCCAGCTCAAGTATCTCTTACCTCGCTTGGTTGGTCAGGGGATTATGCTCAGCCGCCAGGCAGGGGGAATTGGTTCCCGTGGTCCAGGTGAAAGCCAGCTGGAACTGAACCGTCGTAGTGTTCGTAATCAAATCACAGATATCGAGCGCCAGCTCAAGGTGGTTGAGAAAAATCGGGCGACAGTCAGAGAAAAACGTCTGGAGTCAAGCACCTTTAAGATTGGTTTGATTGGTTATACTAATGCTGGGAAATCAACCATCATGAACACCTTGACCAGTAAGACCCAGTATGAAGCAGACGAGCTCTTTGCGACCCTGGATGCGACGACAAAGAGTATCCATCTTGGGGGCAATCTTCAGGTTACCTTGACTGATACGGTTGGTTTTATCCAGGATTTGCCAACTGAATTGGTGTCCAGTTTCAAGTCGACTTTGGAAGAAAGCAAGCATGTGGATCTTCTGGTTCATGTCATCGATGCCAGCAATCCTTATCACGAGGAACATGAAAAAACGGTTCTGTCTATCATCAAAGACTTGGACATGGAGGATATTCCTCGCCTGACCCTTTATAATAAAGCGGATTTGGTGGAGGATTTCATGCCTACCCAAACGCCGTATGCCCTCATTTCTGCCAAGTCTGAGGATAGTCGTGAGCAGCTGCAAGCATTGTTTTTGGAGAAAATCAAGGATATTTTCGAACCCTTTACCCTGCGCGTGCCTTTTTCAAAGTCTTACAAGATTCATGATTTAGAAAATGTAGCGATTCTGGAGGATCGTGACTATCAAGATGATGGGGAAGTGATTACAGGCTACATTTCTGAGAAAAATAAATGGAGGTTAGAGGAATTTTATGACTGATATTAAAACGTTGGCTCTAAAGTATGGAGGTTATACAAGTCTGGATAAGGTCTATCTAGATCAGCTTCTAGCTAGCAAAACAGAGCAAGAGCAGTTGGCTCTCATCACACCTCCTCCGAGTGTCGTTAATGCCTACTTTGCTGAACTCTACCAGAAAAAGAGTCCTGAAGCTGCGACAGATTACTTTGCAGAACTCAGTCAGGAACTGAATCTCTACAATGTTGAACCAAGTTTCACCTTTGAAAATAAGCCTTTTATTCGTCTGAACCTGTCGGGTAAATCTTTTGGATTTTGCTATGAGAGTGAGGGACTGGGGCGGATTTTCTCAGAAGCTGAGGAAGTAATCACAGCTGACTTGCTCTTTGAAATTGCGCAAATTTTCCCTCATCAACTCGTCTTTGAAGAGTCTGGAAAGATTTACATGAAGGATGCCGGAGACGAAGAAGTTGTTAGCGTAAAAAGTCTCACAGCTTTGACTGATTTGGAAAGTTTAGCAGATGGTCGCAAGCGTCTCAAAGGCTACAGCCAAGAGGATTTACTGCAAGAAGCTGTTGCTTTTTCTGGCAAGCGCTATTTCCGATCGGAAAATCGCACAGCCATGTTATATATTGATTAATTAGAAAGTATCGAATGGATATTCAATTTTTAGGAACTGGGGCTGGTCAGCCCTCTAAAGCCCGCAACGTTTCCAGTCTCGCCCTGAAACTCTTGGACGAGATTAACGAAGTCTGGCTCTTTGACTGTGGAGAAGGAACGCAAAATCGCATTCTGGAAACCACAATCCGACCACGTAAGGTCAGCAAAATCTTTATTACTCACCTGCATGGAGATCACATTTTTGGCTTGCCAGGATTTCTTTCTAGCCGTGCCTTTCAGGCCAATGAGGAGCAGACAGATTTGGACATTTATGGACCACAAGGGATCAAGTCATTTGTCTTAACCAGTCTACGTGTGTCAGGTTCTCGTCTGCCTTACCGCATGCATTTTCATGAGATTGACCAAGATTCTCTAGGAAAAATCCTTGAGACCGATAAATTCACTGTGTATGCAGAGGAGCTGGACCACACTATTTTCTGTGTTGGCTATCGTGTCATGCAAAAGGACTTAGAAGGTACCTTGGATGCTGAAAGACTCAAAGCTGCGGGTGTGCCATTTGGACCGCTCTTTGGAAAAATCAAAAACGGTCAGGACGTTGTTCTAGAAGACGGAACTGAAATCAAAGCTGCTGACTATATCTCAGCGCCACGTCCAGGTAAGATTATCACCATTCTGGGTGATACCCGAAAAACCAATGCCAGTGTGCGTCTAGCTGTCAATGCCGATGTCTTGGTTCACGAGTCGACTTATGGCAAAGGAGATGAAAAAATTGCCCGCAACCACGGTCACTCAACCAATATGCAGGCAGCACAAGTAGCAGCAGAAGCCGGTGCTAAACGCCTCTTGCTCAATCATATCAGTGCTCGTTTCCTCTCAAAAGATATCAGCCAGCTCAAGAAAGATGCAGCAACTGTTTTTGAAAATGTCCATGTGGTTAAAGACTTGGAAGAAGTTGAGTTATAATGTTATAGTTCGTTGAGAGGGAAATAAGATGACTGTTGAAAATCGTGTATTGGATAAAGCAGATTGGTATTTTGAGAATGCATTAACCAACTACTTGCAAAGCTATCAATTACAAAAAGAAGAGCTAACTCAAAAAAATTATCGGGAGATTTATCGTTGGGCTGCGAATCATATCGGTTTTTTCGTTACTTGGCTCATCCAGCATGATGCCAAAGAAATGATGTCTCCTGATGAAGAAACGGTATTCCAAAGTGTAAAAAATGAGCAAACTTTGGGTGTTGATTATCTTTTAGACTGGTGCGATGGTAAACTGGGAACAATGGATATTACAAAGGATTTTCTGGCTTTTGTAAATGACTATTATGAACATCGGTATATGGATGATTACTCCGAATTTGTAGTCAATGACTTATATGACTTGCCTTTAGAATTTTTAGGTGACTGGGAAGATTATCATCTGTTTGCTCCTGTCATTGATCAAGCTTATGCTCATTATTTAGCTGGAAAAAGATTTCATTAAATTAACCAACACTTTGAAAGGAATAGAGATGCGCACTATCATCATCACTGGAGCTAGCGGTGGTTTAGCCCAAGAAATGGTCAAACTCTTGCCAAATGACCAACTCATCTTGCTAGGTAGAAACAAGGAAAAACTAGCCCAACTATATGCAAAGCATCCTAATGTGGAATGGATTGAAATCGATATTACTGATGACTCAGCCCTAGAAGCTCTGGTAGCTGACCTCTATCTCCGTTATGGCAAGATTGATGTTTTGATTAACAACGCTGGATATGGAATTTTTGAAGATTTCGACCAGATTTCTGATCAAGACATTCACCAGATGTTTGAGGTCAATACCTTTGCCCTGATGAATCTGTCTCGTCGTCTTGCAGCTCGTATGAAAGAAAGCCGAAAAGGCCATATCATCAATATCGTCAGCATGGCAGGATTGATTGCAACAGCTAAGTCCAGCCTTTACTCAGCAACCAAATTTGCGGCTATTGGATTTTCAAATGCGCTGCGCCTCGAACTGATTCCCTACGGTGTCTATCTAACGACGGTTAATCCAGGTCCAATCCGCACAGGATTTTTTGACCAGGCTGACCCAGATGGGACCTACCTCAAGTCGGTTGATCGATTTCTCTTAGAACCAGATGCAGTGGCTAGAAAGATTGTCAAAATCATAGGAAAAAACAAACGGGAACTCAATCTACCAGTTTTGTTGAACCTAGCCTATAAGTTTTATACCCTCTTTCCCAAATTAGCCGATAAGTTGGCAGGGGGAATCTTTAATTATAAGTAAAAGGAGTTCCTTACAAAAGGAACTTTTTTTATACTATTTAACTGAGTGTCAAAAATTTGTTTGTTTTTGTTCTAAATCTACATTCACTTTTTTTGAGTCTTCTACAAATTTTAGAAAAAACAATCAAAAATATGATTTTTTGTGTTTAGGGTATTGAAATTTCCTATATTATTTTATAAAATAAGGGTAAAAGGCTATGAAAAAGTAATACGCTTACAAATAAATGGAAGCGGTTACCAAAGGAGGATTTTATGGAAAAAGGCCATTGGAATCGTAAAAGAGTCTACAGCATTCGTAAGTTTGCCGTAGGCGCTTGCTCTGTCATGATTGGAACCTGTGCGGTTCTATTTGGAGGAAGTGTCATTGGAGAATCACCAGTTTTCGCGGATGAAACTCCAATTACTCACACTGTTGAACAAGCAAAAGAGGAAAGTCCGGCAGTGGAGGAAAAAGAAAATCAAGCTGTAACAGAGCACAAGGATGCTGCAAGTGTCGACCAAAGTCAAGCTGCTCCAATTGAAGCAAGCAAACCAGAGGTGAAAGAAGAGGAACCTGTAGCTCCAAAAGAGGAGAAAGCATCTCTAAAACCTGAAGAAACAGCTCCAAAGGTAGAATCTCAAGCTTCAAGTCAAGAAAAGCCTGTCAAGGAAGAGTTGAAAGCTGCGACAAATGAAGAAGTGAATCAAATGATTGAAGATAGAAAAGTGAATTTTAATCAAAATTGGCACTTTAAACTCAATGCGAACCCTAAAGAAGCTGTGAAATCAGATGCCGACGTATCAACATGGCAAAAATTGGATCTCCCACACGACTGGAGTATCTTTAACGATTTTGACCATCAGTCACCTGCCCAAAACGAGGGTGGACAGCTCAATGGTGGTGAAGCTTGGTATCGCAAGACCTTTAAACTTGATGAAAAAGATCTCAAGAAAAATGTTCGTGTCACTTTTGATGGTGTCTATATGGACTCTCAAGTCTATGTCAATGGCCAGTTAGTGGGGCATTATCCAAATGGTTATAACCAGTTCTCATACGATATCACCAAATACCTTCACAAAGATGGTCGTGAGAATGTGATTGCTGTCCATGCGGTTAACAAACAGCCAAGTAGCCGTTGGTACTCAGGTAGTGGTATCTACCGTGATGTGACCTTGCAAGTGACAGATAAGGTTCATGTTGAGAAAAATGGGACAACCATCTTAACACCAAAGCTAGAACAACAGCAACATGGCAAGGTTGAAACTCATGTAGCAAGCAAAATCGTCAATACAGATGATAAAGACCATGAACTGCTGGCAGAGTATCAAATCGTTGAACGTGGTGGTCAGGCTGTAACAGGTTTGGTTCGTACAGCGAGCCGTACCTTGAAAGCACATGAGTCAACAAGTCTTGATGCGATTTTAGAAGTTGAACAACCAAAACTCTGGACCGTTTTAAATGACAAACCTGCCTTGTATGAACTGGTTACGCGTGTTTACCGTGACGGTCAATTGGTTGATGCTAAGAAAGATTTGTTTGGTTACCGTTACTATCATTGGACTCCAAATGAAGGTTTCTCTTTGAATGGTGAACGCATTAAATTCCATGGTGTTTCCTTGCACCATGACCACGGAGCGCTTGGAGCAGAAGAAAACTATAAGGCAGAATACCGTCGTCTCAAACAAATGAAGGAGATGGGCGTTAACGCCATCCGTACAACTCATAACCCTGCAAGTCCACAGACCTTGCAAATCGCAGCAGAACTTGGTTTGCTGGTTCAGGAAGAGGCCTTTGATACGTGGTATGGTGGTAAGAAACCTTATGACTACGGACGTTTCTTTGAAAAAGACGCTACTCACCCAGAAGCTAGAAAAGGTGAAAAATGGTCTGACTACGATCTTCGTACCATGGTCGAAAGAGATAAAAATAACCCAGCTGTCTTCATGTGGTCTATCGGAAACGAAATCGGTGAAGCCGATGGAAAGGCTCACTCTCTTGCAACGGTTAAACGCTTAGTAAAAGTGATTAAAGATGTTGATACTACACGTTATGTTACTATGGGAGCAGATAAGTTCCGCTTTGGTGATGGTAGCGGTGATCATGAGAAAATTGCTAATGAACTGGATGCAGTTGGTTTCAACTATTCAGAAGACAACTACAAGAAACTTCGTGCGAAACATCCAAACTGGTTGATTTATGGTTCAGAAACATCTTCTGCAACCCGTACACGCGGTAGCTATTATCGTCCTGAAAGTGAATTAAAACATAGTAACGGACCTGAACGTCATTACGAACAGTCTGACTATGGTAATGACCGGGTTAACTGGGGTAAAACGGCAACAGATTCATGGACCTTTGACCGTGACAACGCTGGCTATGCTGGACAGTTTATCTGGACAGGTACGGACTATATCGGTGAGCCTACACCATGGCACAACCAAAACCAAACTCCTGTTAAGAGCTCTTACTTTGGTATCGTAGATACAGCTGGTATTCCAAAAAATGACTTTTATCTCTACCAAAGCCAATGGGTTTCTGCCAAGAAGAAACCGATGGTACACCTTCTTCCTCACTGGAACTGGGAAAATAGAGAATTAGCAGACAAAGTTGCTGACTCAGAAGGTAAGATCCCAGTTCGTGCCTACTCAAACGCTGCAAGTGTTGAATTGTTCTTGAACGGTCAATCTCTCGGTGTTAAAAAGTTCAACAAAAAACAAACTAGTGATGGTCGTACCTACCAAGAAGGTGCCAATGCTAAGGAACTCTATCTTGAGTGGAAGGTTGCTTACCAACCAGGTACCTTAGAAGCAGTAGCTCGTGATGAAGCTGGTAAAGAAATTGCACGTGACAAGATTACCACTGCAGGTCAACCTGCAGGTGTTCGTCTCATCAAGGAAGAACACGCAATCGCTGCAGATGGAAAAGACTTGACTTACATCTACTATGAAATCGTAGACAGCCAAGGAAATGTGGTACCAACTGCCAATAATTTGGTTCGTTTCCAATTGCATGGACAAGGTCAACTGGTCGGTGTTGATAATGGGGAACAAGCCAGCCGTGAACGCTACAAGGCACAACCTGATGGTTCTTGGATCCGCAGAGCCTTTAACGGTAAAGGGGTTGCCATTGTTAAATCAACTGAGCAAGCAGGTAAATTCACTCTAACAGCCCATTCAGATCTCTTGAAATCTGGTCAAGTAACGGTCTTTACTGGTAAAAAAGAAGACCAAGAAAAGACCGTTCTCGGAACAGAAGTACCAAAAGTACGTACTGTTATTGAGAAAGAGCCAAAAATGCCGAAGACAGTCGGTTTTATCTACAGTGATGGCAGTCGTGAAAAACGTCCAGTAACTTGGTCTTCAGTTGATGTGAGCCAAGCAGGAGTTGTGACTGTTAAAGGTATGGCAGACGGACGCGAAGTTGAGGCCCGTGTCGAAATTCTAGCAATCGCAAATGAGCTTCCAACTGTTAAGCGTGTTGCTCCAGGAACAGACTTGAGCGCTGTTGACAAATACGTTTCTATTGCTGTTACGGATGGAAGCGTACAAGAATACGAAGTTGATAAGTGGGAGATTTCGGAAGCAGATAAAGCTAAACTGTCAGTTGCAGGATCACGTATTCAAATGACTGGTCAACTGGGTGGTGAGACTATTCACGCTACCCTTGTGGTAGAAGAAGGTAATCCTGCGGCTCCTGCAGTACCAAATGTAACTGTTGGTGGCGAATCTGTCACTGGTCTTACTACTCAAAATCCAATGCAATATCGAACTCTTGCTTACGGTGCATCCTTGCCAGAAGTTGTAGCAAGTGCTGAAAATGCGGATGTTACTGTAGTCCAAGCAAGTGCAGCAAACGGCATGCGTGCAAGCATCTATGTTCAACCAAAAGATGGTGGACCTCTTCAAACATATGCAATTCAATTCCTTGAAGAAGCACCAAAAATTGACCACTTGAGCTTACAAGTAGAGCAAGCTGACGGTCTTAAAGAAGACCAAACAGTGAAATTGTCTGTCCTTGCACACTATCAAGACGGAACACAAGCAGTTCTACCAGCAGATAAGGTGACCTTCTCTACAAGTGGTGAAGGGGAAGTCGCAGTTCGTAAAGGAATGCTTGAGTTGCATAAGCCAGGAACAGTCACTCTCAAAGCAGAATATGAGGGGGCTACAGGTCAAATCGATCTTACGATCCAGGCCAATACTGAGAAAAAAGTAGCCCAATCTATCCGTCCAGTAAACGTAGTAACAGACTTGCATCAAGAACCTACTCTTCCAGCAACAGTAACGGTTGAGTATGACAAAGGTTTCCCTAAAGCGCACAAAGTCACTTGGCAAGCCATTCCAAAAGAAAAACTCGACCACTATCAAACCTTTGAAGTTCTAGGTAAAGTTGAAGGTCTGGATCTTGAAGCGCGTGCTAAAGTATCTGTAGAAGGCATCGTTTCAGTTGAAGAAGTCAGTGTGACAACCCCAATCTCAGAAGCACCACAATTACCAGAAAGCGTTCGTACCTATGATTCAAATGGTCACGTTTCATCAGCTAAGGTTACTTGGGATACGATTCGTCCAGAGCAATACGCCAAGGAAGGTGTCTTTACAGTTAATGGTCGCCTAGAAGGTACGCAATTAACAACTAAACTTCATGTTCGCGTATCTGCTCAAACTGAGAAGGGAGCAAACATTTCTGACCAATGGACCGGTTCAGAATTGCCACTTGCCTTTGCTTCAGACTCAAATCCAACTGATCCTGTTTCAAACGTCAACGATAAATTGATTTCCTTTAATGACCGCCCAGCTAACCGTTGGACAAACTGGAACCGTAGTAATCCAGAAGCTTCAGTTGGTGTCCTATTCGGAGATTCAGGTATTTTGAGCAAACGTTCAGTTGATAATCTAAGTGTCGGATTCCACGAAGACCACGGAGTTGGCGTACCGAAGTCTTATGTGATTGAATATTATGTCGGGAAGACCGTTCCAACAGCCCCTAAAAACCCTAGCTTTGTAGGTGAGGAAAACCATGCCTTTAATGATCCTGCAAACTGGAAAGAGGTAAGCAATCTCAAAGCACCAGCTCAATTAAAAGCTGGAGAAATGAATCATTTCAGCTTTGATAAAGTTGAGACCTATGCGGTTCGCATTCGTATGGTTCGACTTGATAGCAAGAAAGGAACGTCTATCACAGAAGTACAAATTTTTGCGAAACAAGTTGCGGCAGCTAAACAAGGACAAACAAGAATCCAAGTTGACGGTAAAGACTTAGCAAACTTTAACCCAGATTTGACAGACTACTACCTTGAGTCTGTAGATGGAAAAGTTCCTGCAGTAACAGCAAGTGTTAGCAACAATGGTCTCGCCACCGTCGTTCCAAGTGTTCGTGAAGGTGAGCCAGTTCGTGTTATCGCGAAGGCTGAAAATGGTGATATCCTAGGAGAATACCGTCTACACTTTACAAGCAATAAAGACTTGCTCTCTCGTAAACCAGTTGCCGCGGTCAAACAAGCTCGCTTGCTACAAGTAGGGCAACCGCTTGAATTGCCAACTAAAGTTCCTGTTTACTTCACAGGTAAAGACGGCTACGAAACCAAAGACTTGGCAGTTGAATGGGAAGAAGTTCCAGCAGAAAATCTGACAAAAGCAGGTCAATTTACCGTTCGAGGCCATGTCCTTGGTAGTGATCTTGTTGCTGAGTTCACTGTACGAGTGACAGACAAACTAGGCGAGTCTCTCTCAGATAACCCTAACTACAATGAAAATGGAAACCGTGCATTTGCCTCTGCTACTAATGATATTGACAAGAATTCAAAAGATAGAATTGATTACATCAATGATGGTAATCAGGATGAGAGTCGTCGTTGGACAAACTGGTCAGCAACACCTTCAGCTAATCCAGAAGTTTCAGTAGGTGTTATTTTCCGTGAAAATGGTAAGATTGTAGAGCGTACTGTTGATCAAGCCAAACTCCGCTTCTTTGCTGACAGTGGTACGGACGCACCATCTAAACTCGTATTGGAACGTTATATTGGTCCAGAGTTTGAAGTGCCGACCTATTATTCTAACTATCAAGCTTATGACGCAACTCACCCATTCAACAAACCAGAGAACTGGGAGACGGTTCCTTATAAAGCTGACAAAGAAATCCAGGCTGGTGATGACATCAACCTAACATTTAAAGCAGTAAACGCTAAAGCTTTGAGATGGCGCATGGAACGAAAAGCAGACAAGAAAGGAATTGCTCTTGTTGAAATGACTTTCTTGGCTCCAAGTGAAAAAGCAAAAGATAGTACTCAATCGAAGATTCTTGTAGATGGAAAAGAACTTCCTGACTTCGCTGAAGATCGTCAAGACTACCAAATCACCTATAAAGGTCAACGTCCAAAAGTTTCAGTTGAAGAAAGCAATCAAGTGGCTTCAACAGTTGTAGATAGCGGAGACGATAGCCTTCCAGTACTTGTTCGCCTTGTTTCAGAAAGTGGAAAACAAGTCAAGGAATACCGTATCCACTTGACCAAGGAAAAACCAGTTTCTGAGAAGACTGTTGCTGCTGTACAAGAGGAACTTCCAAAACTCGAATTTGTTGAAAACGATTTGGCCTACAAGACAGTTGAGAAAAAGGATCCAACACTGTATCTAGGTGAAACTCGTGTAGAACAGGAAGGAAAAGTTGGTAAAGAACGTATCTTTACAGCGATTAATCCTGATGGAAGTAAGGAAGAAAAACTTCGGGAAGTGGTAGAGGTTCCGACAGGCCGCATCGTCTTGGTTGGAACAAAACCAGGAACCGCCCTTCCAGAAGATGAAGTGAAGAATCTTGTCCTTGACAGACCAGAACTTGTAATCGAAGAAGAAACAATTGACTTCAAGGTTCAGGAACGTAAGTCTGATAAGTTGTACCTAGGAGAAACTCGTATCCTCCAAGAAGGTCAAAAAGGTATCCGTCTTCACTTGATTGAAGTGGAAAATGGAAAACGTCAGCTTAAAGAAACTTATGATAAAGTCGCTGCTCAAGATCGTATAGTAGAAGTTGGAACAAAACCAGGAACTTCTCTTCCAGAAGACGAAGTGAAGAACCTCGTTCTTAATCTTCCAGAGCTTATCTCAGAAGAAGAAATCATTGATTTCAAAGTTCAGGAACAAAAGAATGATAAGCTTCCAGCGGGTCAAACTCGTGTTCTACAAGAAGGTCAAAAAGGTGTCCGTGTTCACTTGATCGAAGTTGAAAATGGTAAGCGAACTGAAAAGGATAGCTATGATAAAGTTATGGCTCAGGATCTCATTGTAGAAGTCGGTACAGCTAGTGAAACAACTAAGCCAGTACCGCAAGAAGCTACAAAACCACAAGTTTCAGAAGAAGCTGATACAAAAGAAATTGCTTCAAGTGCAGCTAGTCAGGTTCAAAAAGAGCAGTTGCCAAATACAGGAAGTGCAGCAAGTCAAGCAGCCCTAGCAGCAGGTTTAGCTCTTCTTGGTTTGAGTGCAGGATTAGTGGCCACTAAAGGTAAAAAAGAAGACTAGAATGAATAAGTATTTCTTCTAAATGTATCTCAGAAAGACCAGGGAAACCTGGTCTTTTTAATGGGTAGAAGTATTCTCTCTAGAGCAATTTTAGCGTTTATGAAATCAGATACCCAAAATGATAAAAACATTATCTGGTATCGAAAACGAGATGAACTTATTTTTTAAAAAATAGCGGTAAAATATACTGGATTCTGTTTCGGTGATAGGGGAAGAAAAGACACAAAGAGGTTAATATACGGTTGTGAAAAAGTCGATTTCAAACCATAAGAAAAAATTGGATTTTTTTTATAAAATTTTGCTTGATAGTCCTAGCCTTTTTCTTCATAGTATGATAAAATGTGGATGTAATGTGGCTAATAATTTTCGCTTGAAAAAGGAGAATGGTGATTAGTTGGGGACAATCAGTTAGTTTACTATTACATTGTACATTTACAACTGAATAATATAAGAAAGGAAGATTAAATGAACAAGAAAATAAGATCTTGGATTCAGATCCTTATTCTTTGTTTGGGAGTTATTCTCCAATCATTTGCTCCTCTGACGCAAGTACATGCGACAGAGTATAATGATGTGATCACTAGTGTTGGTGTTGAAAACAGATCTGGTGAAGCTTTAACGCAAGGGTTGGATATTTGGCAAGAATTCCGTCTTACTGCAGATTTTGTTTTGCCAGATAATACGGTGCATGAAGGTGATACAACAACACTTCAATTGCCATCAGAGATTACATTTTCAAACTCTTCAGACATTGAATTACGAGATGCTTCTAACAATCTTGTAGCTACTGGTCGTTTAGATGCAGCTAGCAAAACGATTACTCTAACTTACACAAAGTTTGTTGAGAATAATTCTGGCGTTAGGGGGAAATTCTTTGTCTATGTTCGAGTTGACCATGATGTTGTTTCAGAAGAAAAAGACATTGATGTCAATATTACTGTAGGACATAGAGTTCTATTTGCAGGGAAAATCCGTTACAACGGCCCTCCAGGGAAATACGACTCTAAAATTGAAAAGAGTTCCTTCCAATACAAGGATGACGAGAAAAATGTAATCCGTTATAACATTACTGTAAACCGCAATATGGCGAACTACAGTGATGTCACTATCAAAGATGCTTTCTCTTCTCCAAATATGACCTTCCTACCAGATACTTTTCGTATTTACAAAGTAGATTGGAGTTGGAATAACGGAGACTGGAAATGGACTAATGCTCAGGATATGACCGAAACCTTTAAAAACCAACTAGTGGTAAATGCGAATGGTGATGGTTTCACCCTTCCTTTAGGAGATACTAATGGTTTTGGTTATATGATCGAGTATCGAGCTAAAGCGAATTATGATCTAGTTGATGGTGAGGAAATCACGAACGTAGCCAACATGAGCTACAATGGTAGTGAGAATGAACAATCAACAAGCACACGTACCTACCAGATTGCAGGTGGTGTTGCGGAAGGATATGTTTTCACCATTAAAATTCATAAGGTAGACGAAGCAGGCCAACCTTTGCAAGGTGCAGTTTTTGAAGTAATTCGTGATCGTAACCAAGCTGTTGTTGGACGATTGACAACAGATTCTGATGGTAACGCTAGTGTAGGCAAATTGTTGCGAGACAACTATACAATTCGTGAAGTAACTGCTCCTCTTGGCTATGACAAATTAACTGAAGATATTAAAATTTCTCCAGATGAGTTTGGCTCAGACAAATCTGTAGAACGTCGAATTGAAAATAAGAAGACACCTCCGAAGACTCCAACTGAAAAAGAAATTACTTTCAAAAAGGTGGATCCAAATGGAAAAGAAATTCCAGGAGCGGAACTGAAAATCTATAGTGGAGATACAGTTAATCTTGAAGAGGCACCTGTTGCAGACTGGACTACTGTAGCTGACACTTCTAAAGTGATTAAGCTGGCACCAGGGACCTACACTCTAAGAGAGTTCGATGCTCCAGAGGGATATCAATTTGTAGGAGATATTACTTTTACTGTTAATGCTGACGGTTCTATCACTATTAAGAATAAGGGAGCTGATGACACTGTTCTTGCAGCTGGTCCAGTTCTGACTATTACCGATAAAGAGGATACTAGTCCAAAACCAATTACCTTCAGTAAGGTAAACCTTGGAGGAAATGAAATCGCTGGTGCACAGATTAAGATCTACAAGGGCGACAAGGCAGAAGGCACAGCCATAGAAAGCTGGACTTCAACTGACCAACCTAAGCAATTGAATCTTGAACCAGGCATCTACACTTTCCATGAGGAAGCAGCCCCAACTGGTTACCTCAAAGTAACGGATATCACTTTCCAAGTCAAACCTAACGGTACTGTTGAAGTGACAAAAGTAGGTGAAAAAGATTCTAAAGGCGAAGACAATCGTGTTGTAGCCCAGAATTCAACTCTGACAGTTACTGATAAAGATGACGATGTAGCTCGTAAAATCACGTTCAGTAAAATTAGTCTTGGTGGGGTTGAAATCGCAGGTGCACAAATCAAGATCTTCAAGGGCGATAAGGCAGAAGGTACAGCTGTAGAAAGCTGGACTTCAGAAGCTGGTAAGTCTAAAGAATTGAGCTTGGCACCTGGCACTTACACCTTCCATGAGGAAGCAGCCCCAACTGGTTACCTCAAAGTAACGGATATCACTTTCCAAGTCAACTATGATGGAACAGTTAAAGTGACGAATGTTGGTACTAAGGATGCTAAAGGCGAGGACAATACAGTCGTAACCGATGGTTCAACAATCAAAGTCACTGATAAAGATGACGATAGTCCACGTAAGATTACCTTCAGCAAGGTTAGCCTTGGTGGAACAGAAATCGCAGGCGCTCAAATCAAGATCTACAAGGGCGACAAGGCAGAAGGCACAGCTGTAGAAAGCAGGACTTCAGAAGCTGGTAAGTCTAAAGAATTGAGCTTGGCACCTGGCACTTACACCTTCCATGAGGAAGCCGCTCCAACTGGTTACCTCAAAGTAACGGACATCACTTTCCAAGTCAAACATGACGGCACAGTGGAAGTGACAAATGTTGGTGAAAAAGACTCTAAGGGTGAAGACAACAAGGTCGTAACCAACGGCTCAACTGTTACAGTAACGGATAAAGACGATGATAGTCCAAAAGCCATT
>NZ_KV802735.1:0-91824 GCF_001810825.1 Streptococcus sp. HMSC076C08
AGCACCGATAACCTTGTGTGGTTTTACTTTTGCGTATTCTGCTGAACCTGCATCAGCTATTTTTTCATCGTAAGCGAGGATTTCAAGGAAGAATGGAATGTCTTCTGCCACACACTCTGAACCGATGCGTTCGATGTAGGCTTGTTTTTCTTGGTTGAGTTCGTCAGAGCTATCTACGTCATAGTAAAGCAAGAATTTGACTGCATCTGCACCTTGTTCTTTGATGCGTTTGGCAGACCAAACATCCAAACAGTCAGGCAAGCGTTTGGTGCTTGTTGTGTCGTAGCCAGTTTTCTCATAAGCAAGGAGAAGACCAGCATTTGGAGCAAGCGCTTTTGTAGCTGGAAGTCCATACTCAGGGTCGAGAAGCATAGAGGATGCGTATTTTGTCAATTCATCTGCAACCAAGACTTTGAGTTCTTCCATTTGAGCGACTGTTGGCTCTTCTGTTTGGTATTGAGCCATGAGGCGTTTCAAAGCACCACGTTGGTCAAAGGCAAGAGCTGAGATGATGCCATTTTCATCTGAAAGTTTTTCTAAACATGCACGTTTTTGTTCTGTTAAAACCATTTTATACCTCTTTTACTATTAATTGATCATATAAAGCTTGATAGTTGGCCATATTGACATGACCTGTCATCTTTTCTTGAGCATTAAGCATTCCAAGGACATTTGCCTTAATGAGGAGTTCTGCATCTGATTCCTTATGAAGAAGTCCTGATGAAATACCTGCAACAGTAGAATCTCCAGATCCGACAGGATTGACAACTTGAATTCTAGGAATATCTACTTTGTAGAAAGTGTCACCATGTTTTGCAAAAGCACCATTTGCACCAAGTGACACGATAATCCACTCAATCCCTGCAAATAAAGGCTCTTGAAGAACTTCTTTTAATTCATCCAAATCCTCAGAAACTTCTTTCCCAAGAAGCTGAGACAATTCTTCGTTATTTGGTTTGATAACTGTTGGTTTGTGTGGTGATTCAAGGACAGCCTGAAGAGCCGCACCTGAGCAGTCTAGAACAACTGGTTTCTCTGCTTTATTAGCAAGCTCTACCAAGTTTGCATAATAGTCAACAGGAAGGCCAGCTGGAAGACTACCTGAAATGGCCACTACTTCTACAGTGTCAAGAAGATTCTCGAAATGAGTCAAGAAATCTTGCCCTTCTTGTTCCAAAACTTCAGGTCCTTTTTCAAGGATTTCTGTTTGGTTGTCTCCGTGGAGAATAGCGATACAGTTACGAGTTTCTCCCTGAATTGAGAAGAAATCTTTCTTTACTTTATCGTCGATATGCTCTACTAAAAACTCACCAAGTTTACCACCAACCAAACCAGTAGCAGCAACAGAATCACCAAATTCTGAAAGAACTCGTGTAACATTGAGACCTTTACCACCAGCTGTCTTGGTCACGTCCACCACACGGTTGACAGTGTCAATTTTTAATTCATCCAAAGGATAAGAAATATCAATGGATGGATTCATTGTGACTGTTAAAATCATGCGTCACCTCTTAGTCGTGGTATTCACCGCGATCCCATTTTTCAAGGAATTCTGTAAAGAAGTTTGCATCTGCTTGATGAGCATTGTGAGTTTCAACGTGCTCAATTTTAGCAATCAATTTTTTGTTTTCTTCTGATGGTTTGTATTCAGCATTGATGAAAGCTTCAATGATATCACACATGAGCAATTCACCAGTAATTTTACCACCAAAACCAATAACGTTGGCATTCAATTGTTCTTTTGCATAAAGTGCTGTTGTCATATCACGAACCAAGGCAGAACGAACTCCTGGAACTTTATTTACAGCGTTGTTGATACCAACACCAGTACCACAGATACATACCCCAAGATCAGCTTGACCACTTGTAACGGCTTCACCAACTTTTTTACCAAAGATTGGGTAGTGAGTACGTGTGTGGTCATAGGTACCAAAGTCAATGACTTCATATCCTTTTGATTTCAAAAATTCTGAAACCGCCATTTTTTCATCTGTTACGATGTGGTCACATCCAATTGCAATTCTCATTAGTTATTCCCTCCGATTAATTATATAAATCTAATATCATTTATCCTTACTCAATAAAAATCAAGATTAGCTTAGGAAGCGAGCTGCAAGCATAACTGAGGTTAGCTAAAGTGAGCTGACAACAGATTATCTTGATTTTTGAAGAGTATTAGCACATTTTGTTCAACATATCGACACGAATTTGGTGACGACCACCGTCGTATTTACCATGAACAAAACCTTTAGCAATGTTTTTAGCCAATTCATCACCAACAAGTTGTGCACCCATAGTGATCATACGTGAGTTGTTGTGACCACGAGTCATATAAGCTGAACGTTCGTCAGATACTTCTGCAGCAACCATTCCTTTGATTTTTGTTGCAACCATGAAAGGACCAGCACCATAAGCGTCAATCACGATACCAAGATTTTGTTCTTCTTTGTTCACTTCTGCAGCAACTGCAAGAGTCACATCGACAAAGTCTTGGCCTTCTGCTGTAACATCCACTACGTGGAAGTTTTCTTTTTCTAGGAAGTCTTTCACAACTTCTTTCAATCTTAAACCTGCAGCATCTGCACCGATAACAATAGACATATTGTATACTCCTTTTTATTTTTCTAGGCCAGTAAAGACTTTATAACTAGTATTATAAGTACAAAAGACTTTCTAGCAGTTTATTGACAACTTAATTGAATAAGCTGTTCGATAGCTTATCCAAGTCTAGGATATCAAGTTCCTAGAAAGAATATAACAAGTGATTGTTTGTTTGTACAAACATCATTTGTTGCTTACAAACATAATATACTCCTATTCTACGTAAAAGTCAACAGAAAATGTTTGTTTTTGTGTTATATTTTTTAAAATTATAAGATTTCGATCTCAAAACCAATCTGATCTACTTGACCAGGTTCTAGGAGACGAACATTCTTCTTATCTTCTAGATGATCTCCTTCTTCAAGTGAAGTTGATAATCCAGACCATGGTTCAAAGGCAATGAAAGGTCCCTTATTCAAAGTTGACCAGATAATGAGATTTGAAAACTCTTGGAAGTGTACTTTTAATCCCTTCTCATGTTTACGAGAACGAAGGGCAATTGTTCCGGATTGCAACTCATCCAAAGTCACTGCATCAACACTAAACAGATCGTAACTGAGATCCACTTGCTTTTGCGAATCCAACCATGGACTTCTATCTTGGAAGTCTAACATGCCAGTTTCTGGGAAAGGACGTGGAACAGAGCAAGTCTCTTCTTTTTCAAACTCTAAATAATAATCTTCATAGACTTCATCATCAAGTAGAGGACAATTAAATCCTGGATGTCCACCAATAAAGTAAGGCATGACCTTGCTAGTTTCTTTATTGAAGACTTTGTATTGAGTACGAACAGTCTTGCCGGTCACTAGATAAGTGATTTCAAGACGGAAATGATAAGGATAGTTCTGATAAGTATTCTCATCATCTTCAATAGAAAAGGTTACGCTGTTTTCTGTTTGTTCAACTAAGTCAAATTCTTTTTTACGGACCAAACCATGGCGAGGAATATTTCCTTTCGTTTCCGTTCCATCTGCATGACTGTAGAAGGCTGAATCTTCCCTTAAAGAGCCGCAGATTGGAAAAAGTACTGGCGCTTGTCCACTCCAGTAAGTGGCATCACCTTGCCACAAATACTCAATGCCTTCTCGGTCCTTGATTGACGACAAGGCGCCACCTAAGGTTTTAAACTGGACCGTTAACTGGTCTGATTTGATTTCAATTACCATAATGTTCTCCAACTATTTTTAGATTTTTATACGAAAAACTAGGTTGTCGCTCCCAATGTAGGAAATTAACAACCTAGTTTTCACAATTTACATTTTATAGGAGCGAATTATTTAGCATTTGCTGCGTATTCTTCGTTACGTTTGATCATTTGTTTTCTATACCAAGCAAAGATACCTACATAGAATACAAGGAAGGCTGCTGCACCAAGGATTGCTTTGATATCACCTGTTGTAGCATTACCGATTGCCCAACCAAATAGTTTTTCAATTGGTCCTTCAAGAGTTGAGTGAGTGATCAATTGAGCACTATCTACACCTTTAGGAAAGGCACCTACACCTTTAGCAAGTTCTGTTGCAAATGGTGCGATAAGAGTACCAGAAAGAAGGAAGAGAGGCAACAAGAGTGTTCCGAAGATAATCATACGGAGCAATTTACCACGTGTAACAACCAAGAGAGCTGGAGTCACACCCATAGCGATGATACCTGCAAGAGGCAAGATACCATTACCGACGTTTGAAAGAAGCACAGCTTCTACTAGCATGATTGGAGCGAGTACGTTAGCACAAGCCCAGATTTCAGCACGACCAGCGATGAAAGGCCAGTCAAGACCGATGTTGAATTTACGCCCTTGAAGACGTTTAGTAGCAACGTTTGTAATACCTTGTGAAAGTGGTTCTACGGCTGCGATGAACCAAGATCCGATAAGTGAGAAGAGTTCCAAAGCTACACCGGCTGTCAAACCAAGAGACAACCAACCTTTAATAACTTCTTGCCAGTTTGCAGCATCTTTAAGTCCTTCAACAGGTTGTGGAGTACCCATAAAACCGATAACAATACCAAGGATGAAACCGATGAAGAATTTAGATCCCCAGAAACCGATTTTTTTGTTCAATTTAGCAGCATCAAAGTCATATTTATCAAGACCTGGGAAGAATTTTTCAAAAATCTTATCCAAAACCATGATAACTGGGTTCATCATGTAGTTCATGTGTGTTGAAGTCATTGGTGATGAACTTGGTGCATTAAGAAGGTCGTCGAATGTTGGTTTCATCAGGTCAGAGTTGATGATTTTCAAAACACCTACAAGGACAACTGCTGCAGTTGCGATGAAGAGTGAAACCCCTTGGCTAACTCCATTGTTGTCTGCGTACCATTTAATCAAAAGACCAGTGATTGACAAGTGCCAGATATCGAAGATATCAACGTCAAGTGTGTCTGTTTTCTTCATTGCAAGCATCACAACGTTGACAATCAACATCACAAGCAAGAAGTAAAGTGTCCATGCAGAACCCCAAGTAATCGTTGCAAGCGGTGCCCAACCAACGTCAGTGATGTTCAATTGGATACCAGTGTTTTCAACGAATTTCGCAAGTGATGCTGAGAAAGCTCCGTTGAGCATACCGATGATGGCACCGATACCAGTAAGAGCGATGGCAAGTTTAATACCACCTTCAAGCGCTTTGGAGAATTTCACTCCAAAAAGTAGAGCCAATACTGTCAAAATGATCAGCATGATGATTGGTCCACCCATATCCAAGATAGGTTTGAACAGCTTATTGGCTAGTTCGATAATGACATCCATAATAGTTCCTCCCGTTTTTTTAGTTATATGAATGTTAACAAGATAAAGAATAAATTAGCTTAGTCCATGTTCTTTGATAGCTGCTTCAATATTGTCAAATACTGGAGCGCTCATCGCTGGAATACGGAACAAGATTGGCCCAGCTTCAATTACTGGAATGCCTGGTTCAAAACCAAGGTCAGTTGCAGCGATTGGTGTAAAGATATCGTAGCCCTTGATAAGGTCTTCGTTTACATCTTTCACCATGACTGCATCACAGTGAACGTCATAACCACGGTTTGAAAGTTCTTCTTCTAGAGCACTTTTAATTTGGTGACTTGAGTTAACACCTGCGCCGCAGGCAGCAAGAATTTTAATCATTTGGAATTCCTCCGATTTTATTTTTTAATAGACAAGATTAAGCGGTTGCTTCAGCAATGTAAGCATAAAGTTTTTCTGGTTCGGAAATTTTTGATAAATCTTCTAGATGTCCATTTCCTGTGAAAAAGTCCATCAACTGAGCCAGAATATTTGTTTGACTTGAACTTGAGTTGTTAATGATAAAGAAGAGTAGGGATACTTCTACTTCCTTATCAGGAGCTATCATATTGTGAAAAGTTACTGGTTTTTCTAATCGAACAACCACTACTTTCTCAGCTAGATTATGAACAATATCTGTATGAGGAATAGCTACATTTGGCAAGTCCTTTCCTAGAAATTCCATATCTAAACCAGTTGGAAATGACTTTTCACGCGTGATCAAGGCTTCACGATAAGTTGGAGTTACAATTTCTCGTTCTTCCAACAGGGTTGCTACCTGATCAAAGAGTTGTTCTTGATTATCCGCTTCTAAGCAAAACACCAGGTTTTTGTCAAAGAAATGATCTAATCCCATAACATTTTCCCTTCTTTCAATTATCTTTTATGTAATAAGTATAACACTATATGAAATCGTTGTCAATAATTTTTGTTTTATTTTGTTCATTTTTTTGTAATTTTTGTTTCATTTAAAGAATACAATCAATATCAAACATTCTTGTTATAAAATCCACAAAAAAAGAAGGCACAAGCCTTCTTCTCTTTCCTTACTTAAATAGTAGATAAAATCTCTTCTAACTTATGGTAATCTTTTACACTATCAATTTCATAGATGCTATTTCCTTCTAATTCTTCGACATAGACATCCAATTCCTTGATATTATCCTTAACCATGTTGTCCCAGTAGAGATCAACAAATTCACCACTTTCGTAAGCTTTATCAATAAAGCCAACAATCTTCTCAGCTGTTGGTGCATCCCAGAATGATACTCCGCTCAGAATGCGACCAGCTTTGCTGTCAACAATAATGTCTTGAACTTTGTAGTCATCACCGTAAACCAAGAACCACTCGTTGGTACAGTCTTCACGATAAACGCTAAAATAGGTAGAACGTTTAAGATCGTTTCGAAACATATTTTTGAAAAGATAGTTATCTGCATCGATGACGTAGCTGTTAGCCAAATCTTCTTTTACTAGATAAAGTGAGTAGAAGTTATTGTAATCAGCATACTTGTCGTTAAAGACTAAACGGACACCATATTTTTCTTTTAGGTAGTCAAATTGTTCTTTGAGGTAACCGACAACGATGATAATCTCATCAATTCCTCTCTCTTTCAAAAACTCGATTTGGTATTCTACCAAAGGTTTTTGATTAACCTTAACCAAAGCTTTTGGGGTATTTTCAGTCATAGGGCGTAGACGAGTTCCTAAGCCCGCTGCCAAAATAATCGCTTTCACACGAATCTCCTTTATTCTTTAATAATAATATAAACACCAGCCATAACAATAAGTGAAGTGATGATTGTCAGCATATCTAGCGGTGCACCCAAGAAAACAACTGCAAATAAGACAGTCCAAACTACATAGCTCACATTCAAACCTGTCGCTTTCGCAGGTTGTAAGCGATTAATGGCGATATAATAAGCTAAGTAGGAAATCATGTTAAAGGCCGCAAAGACAAGCAAGAGGCCTAGTAACTGCCCATCTGCCACTTCTGCAAATGAATGGTGTGAAAAGAGCACAATCACAAGATAGGACAAGAATGAGGTTACTTGTCGGATTAACAAGGCTTCAATTTCACTTAAATCACTTTCCATAGCATAGGAGCTGAGAACACTTTCACTCCCCCAGGCAATTGCACAGACAAGGGCACAAAGAATTCCAATGTAAAACGAGTTAACTTGTTCAACCTTGTAGGTTTGAGCAATGATCGCTGCAATAATCAAGAAAACACCAAATACTGTATTCTTTGAAACCTTGTGTTTCAAAATGAAGAAGGCCAGTAAAACTGAAACTGCTGGGTAAATAGCTGATACGGATGAAGCTAGAGAACTACCAATATATTTAACCGCATAAAGATTGGCTTGCATACCTATTGGTCCTGCTAGTAAAGCTCCGATTATAACACTCACATTTCGAATATTTAAGAAAATCGAGAGGCGAACTTTTCCTTCTTTTACCAAAAGAAAAGCTAACAAGATAAAGATACTCAAGAAATCATGAGCAGCAGCCACCACAAAAGGTGAAAGATTTGTAAAAATTGAAAAGATGTAAGCACTAATCGTTAGACCTAATCCCCAGAAGATACCAGAGAGCAGACCAAAAGAAACACCATTTTTATTCTTCATCCTAACCTCCATAATAAGTCAAACCTTCGACAGCTCTTTGGTAACGGTTGACACCGTAATCTCCAAAGTCAGCTCCTTGAGCTTCTTTGTACACTGTCCACAAACTCCAGATAGTATCTTGCAAGATTTTATAGATACGAATCTTCTCACGTGATACATGCGTTTTTTCACTTTCATAGTAGGAAAGGAAATCATCCTCCTCTTGCTTTGTAAATTCAGACTCTAAGAAAAGTGCTGCCAAGTCCCACATTGGATCATTCATAGAAGAGTATTCCCAGTCAATCAAATACAAGCGACCTTGAGGTGACTCGATAAAGTTTTCTGGTACCAGATCGATATGACAGGACTTTCTATCAACACCCAAATCAGCCAATCTCTTTTCTAGTGAAAATACATCTTTTCTTACAGCTTCATAGTTTTCATAAGGGATAGGTCCCTCAATCAAGGATTCATATTTGCTGATTTCCTCAAAGGGAGCAAATTCTCCTCTTAATTCTTTCCCTGAAGCATGGATGGTTTGTAAAATTGGTGCAATCTTTTCAAACTTGGACTTGATAGATGTTGAATCAAGAGTTACTGCCGATTCGATGTATTCATTTACTTTAATCCCTGACTCTATATCAAAGAGGTAATTTTTAACATCTAAATCTAAATCCTCTAAAAGTTCAAGATTGTACTTTTCATTTTGACGATTGATGAGTTTTTCAGTCCCTTTACCAAAAAATTTCACAATATACTGTTTGTTGGTTGTTTTAACCAAATAGTTTTGGTTGGTCATGCCTCCCAACTGTTCAACACTGAGTACTTCCTCTTCATCAGATAGTAAAGAAGAAATTTTTTCTTTGATGAGTTTCTCCACAATTAACCTCCATCTTCTACACTTCCCACTTAAATACTGTTTTGAAAGCAGTATTAAGGTCTGTAGCAAAGACACGATGAATGTCCTTGATTTCTCTCACAGGCTCTTCAACATAAAGGATATTCTTCAGACGATTCGCAAACTTTTTAACTTCCATCATTTGAATGGCCTTCTCAAAATCGACGCGTCCTGAACGAGACGATCCCACTAATAACAATCCTTTTTCCAAAGCATCTCGTGTATTGATATTAACCTTGTATTCGCTCACTCCCATCATGAGAATCGTTCCCTGTGGACGAATATAGCGAATCAAGTCATTGATAGCCGGACCTGTACCATCGCCACCGCAACACTCAAATCCATGATCAAAGGTCAAATCCTCTGGGATATTATCCGTAATGTAGCACTCTTTTGCAAAAGAGAAGAGCTCTAGTTTTTCCCAATGGCGACCAAAGACGATAATCTCTGCTTCTGGCAAGGTATAATTGATAATATTTGCAACAACAAAGGCCAAACTACCATCTCCGATAACAGCGATACGCTCTCGCTTACTATGAGCGAGATGCAAGAAACGATCCATGGCATGCATACCAACACTCACAAACTCAGTAATGGCTGCAACTGTGTCCTCAATGTCATTATAAGACACAACACGATCTTTTGGTAGAGAGACAAATTCTCTCATAAAGCCATCATAGCCACTAGATAGGAAGTAGGTTCCTGTCATGTAGTTCTCGTAGAACTCCTTGTCACTCTGCATAGGCGGTTGATTGGGAATCATAACTACCTTTTGACCGACTTCATAAGTCCCAGTCGGATCTGAAATAACAGTTCCACAAGACTCATGAATCATGGCCATAGGAAGTTTATTAGCCAATATCTTTGGATCACGCTTCCCTTGATAGTAACGTTGATCCGCATGACAAACCGCCATATAATTTGGACGAATCAGGATATGATTCTCCTGATCAATATCCTCTTCTTGATATTTTACATTGATAAACTTTGGTTTGGTCAGTTGATAAATTTGATTAATCATAGCCTTAGTCTTTCTCAATCATGCTTTTCGCGATTTTCAAGTCTGTCACCGTTGTGATTTTAAGGTTTGAATATTCCCCTTTAGCTAGAGCAACATCCTTTCCTTTGATAACAAAAATTTTACATGCATCCGTCAGGATTTCCTTTTCTTGATCAGATAGGGAACCATACAAATCCATGAAATCCTTGCAACGGAATGTCTGAGGTGTTTGACCTTGATAGAGGTGAGCACGATTTGGAATATCCGTGATAAACTGACCATTTGTACTTTCAACAATGGTATCAACCGCTTCTACTACTGTGTCAACCGCATCATGATCTTGAGCAAATTTGATATTGTCCTGAATCATGCGAAGTGTGATAAAAGGACGAACAGAGTCGTGGGTAACCACGATATCTTCTGGAGTGATTGGACGATAGGCATTAATGGCTTCTATAATCTTCTCGATACTGGTATTGCGATCAGCCCCACCTTTGGTAATGATGATGCGATCCTTGTGGAGAGAAAGATACTTGTCAACTAGGTCCTCAGCGTGTGACACCCAGTCTCCATGAACTCCAACTACAATTTTTTCAATACTTGGTTCTAAGACGAATTTTTCAATTGTGTGGATCAAAATAGGTCGATCACCCAACTCCAAGAATTGTTTTGGTAAATTACTGATTCCCATGCGTGTGCCAGTTCCCCCGGCTAGGATTCCTGCATAGATCATTTATATTCTCCTTTAGTTTATTCTAAAAAACTCATTACCATCTATTATATCACAATCTGTCTCCATCATGAAAAAAAGACAGAGCGTCATTTAGTCTAATCAACACACCATTAAAGGTAAAAAGTGAACAATGTGTTACTAAATCTGGAAAGACTATAACAAATTAAGAAATAAAATTAGGTTATCCTCTATATTTTCTGCTTAACGTTCGGTTAACATAGAGTTCTCTAGAATATAATAGAATCCTTAAAGAAAACTTAAATGAAATTTATTTGTTTCGCAAAGAATACCAGGTGTGCATAGTAAATTTCTTAAAAGTTGTTTAAGGGACTCATTATAAAAGTTCATATATCTAATGAATTAAACAAATAATAGACTTTTGCACCTAAAATTGATAAAATAAAAAGGAAAATAATAGAAAAAGGAAACTGTAAACCGCCATGATGAACATGCAAAACATGATGCGCCAAGCACAAAAACTTCAAAAACAAATGGAACAGAGCCAAGCAGAACTCGCTGCCATGGAATTTGTTGGAAAATCAGCTCAGGACCTTGTCCAAGCAACCCTAACTGGAGACAAAAAAGTTGTCAGCATTGACTTCAACCCAGCAGTTGTAGATCCAGAAGATCTCGAAACCCTTTCTGACATGACTGCGCAAGCAATTAACGCAGCACTTGAACAAATTGATGAAACGACTAAGAAGAAACTAGGAGCTTTTGCTGGAAAATTGCCTTTCTAATCCACAAAAAAAGAGAAACATCTGTTTCTCTTTTTTTCTTAGAAATCAAAGAATTCCATTGCTTTCTTTAAGAGTAATTCCGTATATTCCGGATCGTCTTGAGCCATTGTGACTTGTGACTGGACCATTTCAAGATCATCAGTAATCATGCCATCTGCGCCGAGACGAACTGCTTTATCAAATGCCTCCGAACCATTTACGGTCCAAACATAGAGTCTCTGATCAGTTGTCCAGAGTTTATTGACAAAGTATTCATCCAAAGTCGAGTACTCCATAGTGTAACCCGTTGCCTTGGTTCTTGGGAAGATACTGTTATAGGGAAGAATAAAGTAAACTGGAATTTCATAATCATAATTCAACACTTTATCAATCACATGGTAGTCTAGTGATTGCATCTGATGTCCATATTTCTTGATAGTCGCCCCATACTTTTCGAGGAAATGGTCCATCATTTGCGGACTATCTTTTTTACTGGTTTTAATCTCAATCAGCAATTTTTGGTTTAAAGCATTTGCACGCTCTAAATAAGCATCAAAGCTTGAAATCTTTGTTTGATAACCATTCTCGTGAATATCTGTATTTGTTAATTCATCCAGAGTCAAATCTTGCGGTGTAGCATTAATACCTGTTAAATTTTTGAGGTTGGCATCGTGCATCATCACGAAATGACCGTCTTTCGTTTCCTGCACATCCATTTCGATGAGATCTGGTTTTAGTTGAGCTGTTTTTTCTAAAGACTGAACAGTATTTTGAACACCGTTTTTATTACTTACTCCTCTGTGCGAAATCACTAAAGGTGTATTGGTATCCGGAGATTCCAGATAAACGTAGCCTTCTATCGCAAAGAAGATGCTTGCACACCCCATAACACCCCATCTCATCAGATGATCTTTCTTTCGCCTTGGCATAATCTCTAGCTCTTCTCCTGTCAGGAAGGAAACGAACTTCACTAAGAAGTAAGTCAGAGTCATATAATGGAAATTTTTAATCAAGACAAAATTAATCACACCGAGAATCAAGGATTCTTTTTGAGTTAAATTATCCATCACTGCTTGCGCAAAAAGCAAGGGAATTAACAAAGCAAAGAAGAAGAGATAGGTTTTAATAATAATGAGTAAAAGATGCCAAGAGAAGAAAAGGACATTTTTCTTTGTCTTTTGGAGACTATATTTCACACTTTCTCTTACGGTCTTTCTTTCAAAGAGAATCTTAGGAAGGGCAAACATAAATCGGACAGAGATGTAGAGAAAGATCCAAGCGGATGCTATGATCACCAGCCCTACTAGCCAGTTCTTATCTTCTAGATATGTAACGATAAAATCGGGGATAATAATCTTGTTGAGATAGTAGATTTTTAAAATTTTCCTAATAAAAGGGAAAAGCAAAGCAATGTAAAAAAAGACAAAGGCCATCTTACAAAAGCTCAATCGCTTAACGAATAAAAAGCTCTGGTGAAATACTTTTCTACTGTACTCTATTAAAGTTCTCTTTTCATGATAGAGAAGATGGCGGGCCCCGATAAACAAAAGACAAATCTGGAAATAAGCAACCAGGAGATTGATTGCAATTAAGATGAGAAAGGCTAAACTGATAAAAGGCGAGCCTTGTATAATCGCCCAAAAGTTATTGTAGGAGATAAACAAGTAACCAGTTTGTCTCAGAAGCATGCCAGCAATCCATGAATTCAATGGTAGCCAGACAAACTCAACCATCATAAATATCAAGAAAAATAGAAATAAAATCTTATCTAGGTTATAGTATATCTTCCTAAAACCTAGCTTTTTAGGTTTTTCAGGTTTCATAGGCACTCCTAATCTAAAAATTGGGATAAATCTAAGCCACCGAAAGGATTATTCATAGAAAAACTACTCTGGTCTTCTATTAATAGCTTTCCGTCATTCGATTCCAAAAAGGCTTCGTAAACACGCGCCGTCATGCGGGCGTCCTCTAAACTGTTATGAGACTTCCCGTGAAAGCCTAAAAAATTTGCAACAGTTTGCAATTTAAGATTGGCTATGCCGTGTAGATCAGAACTACGGCGTTCAAAAGCCTCCTCATATAGATCAACCTTATACTGGTCACGATAATCAATACCATGCTCCAATAGAATAGGCAAATCACTCTTAGCTGCATTGTAACCAATGATAGGTAAGTTGCCGACAAATGCCTGAAAATCTTTTAGAACTTGTTCTACCTTTGGCGCATCTTTCAAGGTTTCAGCTGTGATCCCAGTCAAACCATTGATAAAACTCTTTAAAGGTGCTGTAGTATGAACATAAGAATCAAAAGTAGCACTTTCTTGTCCATCTTGAAAACGGACTGCCGATACTTGAATTAAATGGGTAACCCCCTCGTGTTGATTGAATTCCAAATCAAAGGCGATATAATCTCTTAATTTTTCCATTATTTACCTCAATTACTACCCAAACTAAACTATAAATAATAAAAGAAGCCATTAGGTTAGTGAGTAACCCAAACAGCTTCTTTATTTTCCTCCAAAAAGGCGAGCAAAAAAGCCTTTTTTGGTTGCTTGGACTTCTTCTTTTGCTTGGTCCAACTCGAGTTTCAAGGTTTCTTGATCCTTCATGGCTTGAAGAGTTAACTGTTGTTGTTGGTCCAACTGTTTGTCCTTTTCTGCAATCTGACGGTCTTTGATGCGCATCTGCTCATCTTTTTCTGTCAACTGCTGGTCCTTGGCCTTGAGTTGCTCGTACAATCGAAGAATTTCAGCATTCTTCTCATCGACCAAGATTTCCATCAGTTCGCGTTGTTTGACATCATCACTGACTGGTTCATCTTCAAAAATCGTTTTTTTGTAGATTTCCTCTAGCTTGATCAAGCCACTTCGAGTAACTACAGTTACACCTTTGTCATTTTTTTTCGTGTCCTCTTCTGGAAGTTCTTTGACACGATTGTTGATTGCTTGACGAGATAGTCCTAAGACCTCTGCAATCTCACTGACGGTCATTTCAATACTCATAATATCCTCTGAAACGTTTTCTAGCTTTTCTTTATTTAAATCTTATCATAAGCTAGATAAACTGTCAAATTTCCGCTTAATCCAAGGCCTTTAAAAAGGCTAGTAATACTTGGGCAGAACGACGTCCAGCTTCGATAATAAACTCATCAAAAGAGATAGAGGCCTCGTGATTGGCATTGTCACTCATGGCACGAATGACTAGGAAAGATAGGCCAAGAGCCTGAGCCGCTTGTGCAATAGCAGCCCCTTCCATTTCAACAGCTAAAACATCTGGAAAGTGGGATTTGATACTAGCAATCTTATCATCACCAGCTATAAAACTGTCCCCTGTAGCAATCAAGCCTAGGTGCCATGTCTGCTCTAATTGAGATAAGTTTTCTATAATCCTAGCGATGAACTTCTTATCTGATTCAAAGTAAAGAGGTTGACCAGCCATTTGGCCATAAGCATAACCAAAAGCAGTCACATCCACATCATGGTAAGCCAACTTATCCGCAATCACTACATCTCCCACAGCAATCCCTTCGGCAAGAGCACCTGCTGATCCTGTATTGATAATGGCTTCTACCTGAAAATGGTCAGCTAACACCGCTACACTCATAGCCGACATGACCTTTCCAATCCCACTCTGAACTAGGACAACTTCTGTATTGCCAACAGAACCAGTGTAGTAGGTGTTCCCCAAGACCTGGATTTCTTGAGTTTTGTCCAAATTTTGAGTCAAATATACGAGTTCTTCTGGCATGGCAGCAATGATTCCAATTTTCATTTCAAGTCCTTTCAATTACAAGAGTTTCATTGCCAACACTAACAAAATCAAAAGTAGGATGACTGCAAACAAGATGCGATTGAGTTTTGAATTAAAAACATTTCTCTTGGTATTCTCAATGCGACGACTTTTATGAATCGTTGGTTCTACTTCGATTGTTAATGTATCTTGACTAAAACCGTGGTCTCTAGAACGTGAATAATCAAAATGTTGTGAAGACGTTGGTAGGATCTTTGTTTCCTCGTCATCTTGAAGAGGTGGTCCTGAGATTTTCTCACCACGATTGGCACGTTCAATCATTTCGTCTGTTAATAAAGGTTTTCCCATGGGTTTCTCCTCTATTTCTTTTGTAGTTCCCAGTACTGAATCGCCATAATGGTCTTGGCATCACAGATATGACCTGACTGGATCAGGTTCTTGGCTTCCTCTAGACTTACTTCTAGAACTTCCAAGGTTTCATCATCATCTTGTGGGCGAGGATTTTCCACCTTGATCAAATCACTAGCAAGGTAGAGTTTTAGTTTTTCATTACAAAATCCAATCGCAGAATAGAAATCGTACAACAGTTCTAACTTACCAGTGTATGCAACTTCTTCTTCCAATTCACGAAGGGCCGCCGCCATTGGATCAGCATTTTCACCAAGTTCTAGTTTACCAGCAGGAATCTCATAAGAAACCGCCTCAATAGCCTTTCTGTATTGCTTAACGAGAACGATTTTGTCATCAGCTGTCACAGCTAGTACACAAACAGCTCCATTGTGAAAAATCAAGTCACGTTGGGCAGTACCCTTTCCTTCTGGTAGTTCCACCTGATCTTGTACTAGTTTGAAAATAGGACCTTGATAGATTTCCTTCCGACTAATCGTTTTTTCTTCAAATTCCATGACAAACTCCTACTGGTTCTTCGGATGATGAGGTAAGCGTGTTGCATACTCATCTTTGTTAACTTGTCGTCCACGGCCGATAGCAATGGCATCAGCAGGAACATTCTTGGTAATAGTTGAACCCGCTCCAACCAGAGAATTATCCCCAAGTTCTACAGGAGCAATAATAGTTGAGTTTGATCCAACAAAGACATTATTGCCAATGACAGTTTTGTATTTATTTTTGCCATCGTAGTTGACTGTAATAGTTCCCGCACCAAAATTAACGTTGCTACCCACTTCGCAGTTTCCGATATAGGTCAAATGACCCGCCTTAGTATTTTCACCGATTGAAGATCCTTTTACTTCAACAAAGTTTCCAATGTGAACTTGAGAAGCAAGACTTGAACCTGGACGGATATGGGCATAAGGACCGACTGTCACACTGTCCGCAACACTACTTTCCTCAATCATGGAATTCGTAATCACGGCTCCAGCTCCAACGGTACTATCTACGATATAAGTTCCATTTGTTAAAATAGTCTCCGCACCAATCTTCGTTTGACCTTTCAAGGTAACGTTGGCTTCGATTTGGACCTCAGGAGCAATGTCAACATCAATGTCGATGTAAGTTGCTTCAGGATTGACAAAGCTAACACCATTAACCATGTGCTTTTGGTTGATACGGCGGCGCATCACTGCTTCCGCAGTGGCAAGAGCCACACGGTCGTTTACTCCAAGACTTTCATCAAAATCCTTGAGAGTATAGGCGCCAACCTTCTCACCTGCGTTACGGAAAATACCAATCACGTCAGTAATATAGTACTCACCTTGGGCATTGTTGGTGTTGATGTTTTTAAGAGCTTCAAAAAGACGTTCATTGTCAAATACATAAGTTCCTGTATTGATTTCCTTGATTTGCTTTTCAAAGTCAGAGGCATCTTTTTGCTCAACAATACGAAGAACTTCTGCGTTATCGTTGCGGACAATTCGACCATATCCAAAAGGATCAGCTGCTTCAGCTGTTAAAATAGTCGCCACATTTTTGTGATTGATATGGAAGTCCAGGAGGTTTTTCAAACTTTCACCTGTGATCAGAGGAGTGTCCCCAGCGATAACCAAGGTGTGCCCAGTACGATTTTGGAGAATGGGCTCTGCCATCATGACAGCATGCCCAGTTCCTAGTTGTTCTGATTGGGTAACAAAGTCTGTCTGACCAGCCAATACTTGCTCAACTAGCTCAGCCTTGTGACCAACTACAGTAACTGTTTTTTCAGGTTGAATAGCACCAACACTACGAAAAACATGTTCCAACATCGAAATTCCTGCTACTTTGTGAAGTACCTTTGGAAGATCTGATTTCATGCGAGTACCTTTACCCGCTGCTAAAATAATGGCATAATTTGACATAATCTTCTCTTTTCTCTAGAAATTCCCTTATATTATACCATAATTTAGTTTCTTAGGAGTAAACAAACAGAGAAATAGGGAAAAGACGCCCATTTATTCACTTTTTCCGATGTTTTCTTTGATTTTTTTGTCTATTTACGTTAAACTATTTAAATATGAGAAAAAAGATTCATCCAGCTATTATTTTTACTTTATTTACTATATTTATAGCTATTTTGATCCTCAATAGACCAACTTATGAAGACCACCCTGTCAAATCAAAACCCAATGCAGTCCAGGTTGAAAATCAGGCCTTGCATAATCTTGACAAACCTATCATTGATGTCTCTGGTTGGCAAAGTCCTGAGGAAATCAACTACGATACCTTATCTCAAAATATTTCTGGTGTTATTGTTCGTGTCCACAATGGGGGTCAGCATACTGAAACAAATAATGCCGCCTATGCCAATGGTGTCGATAAAGCCTATATAAATCATATTTCAGAATTTCAAAAGCGGAATGTTCCAGTTGCTGTTTATGCCTATCTAGCAGGTACTAGTAAGGAAAAAATGGAAAAAGCTGCTGAGGTTTTCTACAATGCTGCTTCTCCATACAACCCTAGTTACTATTGGCTCGATGTTGAAGAAAAAACAATGTCCGATATGAACGAAGGTGTTGAAGCTTTTAGGGCTAAACTAGAAGCCCTTGGCGCCAAAAATATCGGAATTTACATCGGTGTTTATTTTATGCAAGAGCATAGTATCAATACAGATAAGTTCTCTGCTGTCTGGATTCCATCTTATGGAACGAATTCAGGTTACTTTGAAACCACGCCTAATACTGATTTAGACTATGACCTCCATCAATATACTTCAAAAGGAAGAATTGCTGGATTTGAACATCATTTAGATATTAATCTCATTTCTACCTTGAAGGAAAAAGAAGAAACCTTCAGAAAACTATTTTTAAGACCATAAGACAAGTGAAAATTGCTCTCTTTTTCACTTGTTTTTTCATTTTCTTCTCGTCTGTGTTATAATTGATAGAATAGAGAAAGAATTTTATGAAATTGAGGATTTTATGATGTTTTCATGGATTGCAAGAGTTATTAAGGGAATAGTCATCGCCTTAGGATTTATCCTACCTGGAATTTCAGGTGGTGTTTTAGCAGCTATTTTGGGGATCTACGAGCGAATGATTAGCTTTCTGGCTCATCCTTTTAAGGATTTTAAAGAGAATGTCCTATACTTTATCCCAGTAGCAATCGGGATGTTGCTAGGTATTGGTTTGTTTTCTTATCCAATCGAGTATCTGCTAGAAAATTACCAGGTCTATGTTTTATGGAGTTTTGCTGGAGCTATCATCGGTACAGTTCCAAGTCTCCTTAAAGAATCTACTCGAGAATCTGATCGTGACAAGATTGACCTAGTCTGGTTCTGGACTACCTTTATCCTTTCAGGCCTAGGGCTCTACGCGCTAAACTTTGTTGTTGGTTCTCTCAGTGCTAGTTTCGCTAGTTTCATCTTAGCGGGTGCTCTTTTAGCTCTAGGTGTCTTGGTGCCTGGTTTAAGTCCATCAAATCTACTCTTGATTTTGGGACTGTATGCTCCTATGCTAACTGGTTTTAAAACCTTTGATTTATTTGGAACCTTCCTTCCTATCGGCATTGGTGCAGGAGCAACCCTCATCATTTTTTCAAAATTAATGGACCACGCCTTGAACAACTACCACTCGCGTGTGTATCACTTCATCATTGGGATTGTGATGTCAAGCACTCTCTTGATTTTGATTCCAAATGCTGGAAATGCTGAAAGTATCCAATACACTGGACTTTCTATTGTGAGCTATGTTCTCATCGCCTTCTTCTTTGCACTTGGCATTTGGCTTGGTATCTGGATGAGTCAATTGGAGGATAAGTATAAATAATGGCAAAGAAAGTTAAGAATAAAAAAACCTTGGTCGAGCAAATCTTGACCAAGGCGGGTATTGACCATACTGGTATTCAAATCAACGCGCTTGAGGGTGAACTTCCTTCGGAATATGATCGAACTCATATCTTTAAAACCTTGGCTCTATTAGGAGACAAAACGGGACCAATCATCGGAATCGTTCCCATAATAGAACACCTAGCTGAGAAAAAACTAGCAAAGGTTTCTGGTAATAAAAAAGTCAGCATGATTCCTCAAAAAGACCTAGAAAAAACGACAGGCTATATTCATGGGGCTAATAACCCCGTCGGCATTCGCCAAAAACACAATTATCCCATTTTTATTGATCAGACTGCTTTGGATTTGGACCAAATGATTGTTTCTGCTGGAGAAGTTGGGCATAGTATCATCATCCGACCTCAAGACTTAGCCAGCTTTGTAAAAGCAGATTTTGCTGATCTCTTGGAGGAAAGTAAGTAATGGAACTCTATTTTGTTCGTCATGGTCGTACCGTCTGGAATCTTGAAGGACGTTTTCAAGGTGCTAGCGGTGACTCTCCCCTTCTTCCAGAGTCCATTGACATCCTAAAACAACTTGGCCAGTATCTCAAGGAAATTCCTTTTGATACGATTTATTCTAGTGATTTACCCAGAGCCGTTAAATCTGCTGAAATTATCCAAAGTCAACTCCAGGCCCCTTGTCCTTTAAAGAGCATTCCTGACCTACGTGAATGGCAACTTGGCAAACTAGAGGGATTAAAAATCGCTACGCTCAATGCCATCTACCCGCAACAAATCAAGGCCTTTCGCTCTAATCTAGCTCAGTTTGATACGAGGATGTTTGAAGCCGAATCTCTCTACTCTACGACTCAGCGAACCATTCAGTTTATCAAATCTCTGAAAGAAAGTTCGGCTGAAAACATTCTGATTGTCGGGCATGGGGCAAATCTCACTGCTAGCCTACGCACTCTCTTAGGCTATAAAGAGGCTCACCTTCGCAAAGATGGAGGCTTGGCCAATGCTAGTCTGACAATTTTGGACACTGAGGATTTTGAAACCTTCACTCTGGAAAGATGGAATGACACTTCCTATCAAAGAAAATAATGGAACTTGATCTTAATAGTCAAGTTCTTTTTAGTTTTCAAAGAATATCCGTGAATTTCTCTGCTATTTATGATAAAATGGGAGTATCGCAAAAAATGACTCATCGTATCAAATTTTGAGTAAAATTAGGAGGAACCCATGTCTACAGAACATATGGAAGAACTAAATGACCAGCAGATCGTTCGCCGTGAAAAAATGGCTGCGCTCCGTGAACAAGGAATCGATCCCTTCGGAAAACGTTTTGAACGTACTGCTAACTCACAAGAGCTAAAAGACAAATTTGCAGAACTTGATAAAGAACAATTACATGAATTAAATGAAACTGCTACTATCGCTGGACGCATAGTAACCAAACGTGGAAAAGGGAAAGTTGGCTTTGCCCATCTTCAAGACCGAGAAGGTCAAATCCAGATCTACGTTCGTAAAGACGAAGTCGGTGAAGAAAACTACGAAATCTTCAAAAAAGCAGACCTGGGTGACTTCCTTGGTGTCGAAGGTGAAGTGATGCGTACAGATATGGGAGAACTTTCTATCAAGGCAACTCACATCACTCACTTGTCTAAAGCACTTCGCCCGCTTCCAGAGAAATTCCACGGTTTGACAGACGTTGAAACAATTTACCGTAAACGTTACCTTGACTTGATTTCGAACCGTGAAAGCTTTGAGCGCTTTGTCACTCGTTCAAAAATCATCTCTGAAATCCGTCGTTTTCTTGATCAAAAAGGTTTCCTTGAAGTGGAAACACCTGTTCTTCACAACGAAGCTGGTGGTGCTGCTGCTCGTCCATTTATCACTCACCACAATGCCCAAAACATTGACATGGTGCTCCGTATCGCGACTGAGCTTCACTTAAAACGTCTTATCGTTGGTGGTATGGAACGTGTCTATGAAATTGGCCGTATCTTCCGTAACGAAGGAATGGATGCTACTCATAACCCTGAGTTTACTTCTATCGAGGTTTACCAAGCTTATGCAGATTTCCAAGATATCATGGACTTGACGGAAGGTATTATCCAACACGCTGCTAAGGCAGTTAAGGGTGATGGTCCAGTAAACTATCAAGGGACTGAAATCAAAATCAACGAACCATTTAAACGTGTTCATATGGTGGATGCTATCAAAGAAATTACTGGGGTAGACTTCTGGCAAGACATGACCTTCGAAGAAGCAAAAGCTATCGCTGCTGAGAAGAAAGTTCCAGTTGAAAAACACTACACTGAAGTTGGTCACATCATCAACGCTTTCTTTGAAGAATTTGTTGAAGAAACCTTGATCCAACCAACCTTTGTCTACGGACATCCAGTAGCTGTCTCTCCACTCGCTAAGAAAAATCCTGAAGATGAGCGCTTTACTGACCGTTTTGAGCTCTTCATCATGACTAAGGAGTACGGTAATGCCTTTACTGAGTTGAACGACCCAATCGACCAGCTTAGCCGTTTTGAAGCCCAGGCGAAAGCTAAAGAACTTGGTGACGACGAAGCAACTGGCATTGACTACGATTACATCGAGGCCCTTGAATACGGTATGCCTCCAACAGGTGGTTTGGGGATCGGTATCGACCGTCTCTGCATGCTCCTCACTGATACAACCACTATCCGTGATGTATTGCTCTTCCCAACAATGAAATAATACTCTTCGAAAATCTCTTCAAACCACGTCAGAGTTTCCTTGCCGTAGATATATGTTCCTGACTTTGTCAGTCTTATCTACAACCTCAAAACAGTGTTTTGAGCAGCCTGCGGATAGCTTCCTAGTTTGCTCTTTGATTTTCATTGAGTATAAGCTCTTATCCTCTGGTACTTGCCAGAGGTTTTTTTGATAAAAAAAAAGAGACTGAGGAAAAACTCAATCTCTTTTCTTATTCTTGATTTTTAACTTGACTGGTGGCTACATCTTCCCCAAACCATCTCTGGCTGATTTCCTGGAATTTTCCTTCTTGGTATAGTGAGATAAAGGCTTGATTCAGAGCATCTAGCAAAGTTTTATCAGCAGGTCTAACACCCACTGCAAAAGCTTCACTTTCAAATCCAGCTGAAAAGACATTGTAGTCGCTTAATATCCCTTCAGACTGGAGATAATAATTGGCATATACCCGGTCAATCAACAAGGCATCAATCCGATCATTTTTTAAATCAATCAAGGCTTCATTGAAACTTTGGTATTGATTGGCTTTCTGGTCTTTCACTCGATTCTTGAGTAGTTCAGGTTGTCGTTCAAAATTCAAATAGCCAGAAGATCCTGCCTGGGCCCCTAGAACTTTGTCAGTCATATCCTGAATTGAGTGGATATTTTGAGACTTTTTAGAGACCAAAACTTGTTGATTTTCCATGTAAGGAATGGTAAAAGCAACCTTCTCTTTCCGTTCATCTGTAGCTGTATAGCCATTCCAGATGGCATCAATAGTACCGTTTTGTAGTTCGGTTTCTTTCATATCCCAGTCGATGGGTTGAAATTTAATCTGAATTCCTAGCTTTTCAGAAACAGCTTGGGCCAGGTCAATATCAAAGCCTGCATACTGGCCATTCTTTTCCTCAAATCCCATGGGAACAAAGGTATTGTCAAAGCCAATGGTAATGCTTCCCTGTTTTTGATATTTGGCCCAATTATCCTGATTTGGATCACTTGCCTTTTGAGTACAAGCCGTCAGGAAGAAGCTAAAGAACAGAGCAAGTACAAGGGCAATTTTCTTTCTCTTCATAGGCACCTCCTAGTCCTACTTTGGATCAACCTTAAGGATCTGATCAGCAATGTTTTCCGCAAACTGAAGATCGTGGGTCACAACAATCTGAGTCATCCCACGCTCTTTATTTTGAAGGATAAGTTTTTCTACTTCTAATCGCAATTCTGGGTCTAAGGCTGATGTAGGCTCATCATATCCAATAATTTCTGGGTTAATCATCATAGCACGTGCTAAGGCCACCCGTTGTTTTTGCCCACCTGAAAGTGAGAATGGAAAGGCATCTGCATGTCCAGCTAACCCAAGTTGTTCTAACAAACCACGCGCCTTCTTCTCAGCAACTTCCTTCTCCATGCTCATTGTTTTTATAGGCGACAGAGTTAAGTTATCTAGAACTGACAAATGTGGAAAGAGTTGAAAATCTTGGAAAACAAATCCCAGAAGATTGCGCTTTTCTAGTTCGTCTATAGCTAGCGATTCGCCGTTATAGTAGATTTCTCCAGAATCGATGGTTTCTAATCCAGCTAGCATACGTAATAGGGTTGTCTTTCCGCCTCCTGATGGACCTACGATTGCAAGGATTTGCTTTTCAGGAATTGATAGGCTGAAATTGGTTAAGATTTGTTTGCCACCAAAGGCCTTGTTAATGTTTCGTAATTCTAACATAGCAATCCTCCTATCTGTAATAACTGTACTTCTTCTCAAGTTTTTTCGCTACAATGGTTACAAGACCAATCATGATTAGATAAATCGCTCCAGCTAAAAACATAGGAACAAGACTAGCATCTCGATTGGCTGCTGTCCGACTTGCTAAAATCAAATCTGAAATCCCAAGAGCATAGACCAAAGAAGTATCCTTGACCAAACTCATGATTTCATTAAAGACGCTCGGTAAGACAATCTTTGTCACTTGAGGAAGGATGATATAGCGAACTGTAGCAAAGGGGCTAAATTTTAACACTTTTGCAGCCTCATACTGCCCTTTTGGAATGGTTTCAATCCCACCACGAAAGATTTCAGCAAAGTAGGCTGCATAGTTCAATACAAAAGCGATCACAGCAGCAGGAAAACGATCTAAACGTATCCCAATGCTAGGGAGAACATAGTAAATAAAGATTAATTGCAAGAGCAAGGGAGTCCCTCGCATCACCCAAATATAAAGGTCAATCAGATAATGGAGGGGTTTCCAGCGGACTTGTAAAGCAAAGGCAACGACAATACCTAAAGGAATTGAAAAGATCAAGACCAGAGCAAAGACTTGAAGAGTCATACTTGCACCGTTCAATAAACTTGGTAATATCTCAAACATATAAGACATACTGCACCTCCTAAAAATTATTGTTCCTATTATAGCATAAATAAACAATTTAGCAAGGGTTTTTGTAAAAAAATTCTATAATCCTTGAACTATACACCTTTTTCTGAGAAATAAGAGCAAAATATTATCTTAAAGAATTCGGAGAATTACAAGGATTCTAGACGAAAATATAGATTTAACTTCTAATTCTGAGAGAACAATGATCAAATTTTTTGATCAAATATCTATAAAGATTTCATTGACACAGAACTCTGTTTACTCACATTCACTTCATAGCTCTAGAGATATAAAAAAAGAACCACTTTATAAGAATAGTATCATTTCTACTATCCATACAAGTGGCTCTTTGATGATGCCATAGCAAAGGCATCAAGATTTTTCAACTAGATTATTTAACTTTTTTGAAACGGAATAAGAGAATGGAACCAAATGCAAGTACTACTCCTACAACAGTAAACAGCATAGTCATTTCAGATGTACCAGTATTTGGTAGTTCTTTAGTTCCTTCTGGTTGTTTAGGTTTGTTATCAGAAGATCCTGGAGTCTCAGCAGCATAAGTATTTGTGAAGGTTGGATTATTACCTGTAACTGTTGCTACAAATTGACCTTGACCATTGTCTGCAACTTTTACTGTTACTGTATAAGCATTTTTATCATAAGTTACACCAGTTTCATTACCACTTTTTTCAGTGATCGTGTATGTGTGAGTTCCTGCAGCAGTATATTCAATTGCTGGGAAAGCAACTGTTCCGTCTGCAGCATTCTTAGCTGTTGCTACAAGTTTGTCGCCTTCTTTCAATTCAAATTCATATTTATCTGCCTCAAGAGGTTTACCATTTAGGACTTTTTTAGCAGTAATTGAAGTTGTTGCAGATTTAACAGAATACGAATTTACAAAAACTTTATTGTCATATTTAACACTTGCAAACTTCTCACCATAAACATCTGTTACAGTAACTTCTGCGTTAATAGTCTTATCATCGTAAGCAAAACCTGGTTTTTGATCATTAACTTCTTTAATCTGATACTTATAAGTACCCACTGTAGAGAATTTAACGGCTTTAAATTTCACTTTGCCATCTTTATCGTTCTTAACAGTTTCAACAGCTGATCCGTTTGGATCAAGTAGTTGGAAGCTAAATTCTTCAGCAGCTAGGTCTTTTCCTTTTAACTGCTTAGAAACCTCAAATGAAACTTCTGTAGAACGTGAACCAGAACTAATACCTTCAGTTGTGGTTAATGGTGCAAAACCTTCTACATCAAAGTTTTCAGTCGAAGTCGTAATTTTAACGTTATTGAAAGCTTTCTTTGTTGTATTATCAACTGGAGCTGTGATACGAGTCTTATAAACTACATACAAACCTTGGTTGGTTAGATCACCATTACCATTTGGAGTAATAGTGAAGCGATTAGAATCTTGAACAACAATGTGACTTGGATTCAAAAGTGGATGAGGCTCATCCTTACCCCATTCAGTAAAGTAGTAACCTGTAATCTCACTAGCTAATACTTGCCCTTCAGGGATTGTATCTTGAATCGAAACACCTTCATAAGGATTAGCATATTTGTTTACGCGAATATACCAATTAATATAATTTGGATCGTTCGTATCTTGAACTCCCCATTTAGTAAATCCTGTTGGATCCTCATCTGGAACAATACGAGTCAAATTGTATACTCCTGCTCCAGGAATGTCGATTGGATACGACTTATTGAGTTCAACATTATCAGCCCATACAACAGTAAATAAGGCCGAAATTTGTTTCTCTTCAGGTAAGTTAGCAAAATAATCTTCGTTACTTACCGTTACAGTCGCTGTATTTGCAGACTTATTTGTCGTTAACTCAGCAACTTTAGTGACTCCATCGTTACCAAAGATTTCAGTAGTTGAATCTGATTCAATTTTGAATTCATTTGGAACTTTATAAACCATAAAGTCACCATTCTTCAACGTTGTTGAGTTGTCGAATTTGTAAGTGGTTTGAAGGTAAAATTTCCCTTCACCATACTCTGCACCATCAACTAACTTATTATTGTTAATTGTCGGTACTGTCGTTAGCGTATAGCTACTAGATGGTAGTTCAGCAGCTTTAACCACATTGCTAGTTCTTAGTACTGGGATAAATACTGAAGCTACTAACAATAGCGCCATGAATGCATGAGAAAGTTTTTTATTAATCTCTTTCACAACATTTGCCTCCTTTATTTTTGGGGATAGATTCCCCTATTTATTATTATATATTCTTATATAAATTTGTCAAGTATTTCATAGTAGTTCGATGTTCAAATCATACCTTTAAACTCTTATTTAATAGGAGTTAGCAGGCTTTCATTGTTCAAAACTTCATCTAAATTGGCTATAAGAAATTCTAACATTTATATTATATTAGTAAAAAAGAAAAGACCTCTGAGGTCTTTTAAATCATTCATTCAAGGTCATTCGTTTCTGTTAATAAGATTTTAAAAAAATTAGAAATCCTTAAAGTGTCTCTATGAGTTCTTGCATCTGAACATCATCTGGAACGATTTTTAAATAAGCTTCAGCCTGTACCTTGGCTTCTTCAAAATATCCCAATTCACGCAGGAGATAAGTATACTGCTCAAGAAACTCAGGATTATCCTTGAGGTCAGACGATAGTTGTTGATAGAGCTCATAGGCCTTATCTAAATCCTCAATTTTCTGATAAGAACGGGCAATCATCCACTTGGTCAAGAGATTTTCAGGTTCTTGACTTTGGAGAGCGATAATGTCCTCAAACCGTTCTTGTTCCATATAAATGGTTGCAAGGCGAAGGAATATTTCTTCTGTATCCTCTGCATCTTCTTTAGCAGTAAGGAGAAACTGCTCCGCACTACTAGGATCATGTAATTCATACGAAAACTGAGAAGCAGCTAGTAAGAGCCGAGTTTCAAATGGATTTTTCTCCAAACCTTGTTTAACGATACGAAGTGCCTCTTCCACCTGATGTTCCTTATGCAATGCTTGACTGTAGCCATACTCATATCCTTCAAAATCAGGTGAAATGGTATCAATCTGCTTAAAGTAAAGAACAGATTTTTGATACTCTTCTTGGTCAAAGTAAAGACTAGCCAGTTCAAAGGCAGTTTGGTCATCGTATTCTAATTCTAAAGCTTTCTCTAAGAATTCAGTTGCAGCTTCAAACTTACCTAACTGGGCATAAGCATAACCAATTCGTTGATAGGTTGAGACACCCGTTTGCTCATAGATGGAGCGATTGTCTAATTGAGCATAGCCCTGAATAGCTTCCTGATAATTCCCTAACTCGCTATCCAACTCAGCCAAACCAAAAACTAATAAGGCATCGTCTGAGTAGTTTAGGGCTTCCAGTAACTTTTCACGCGCTACATCTGTCAATCCTTCCAATTGATAGAGGTCTGCCTTCAAGGCCAAGGCCGATACGTACCAGTCACTTTCGGGTGTGATTTCCTCAAGGTAAGCAAAGGCTTCCTCAACATTGCCATCCTCACTAGCAATGCTTGCTAAATTCAGATTCACTTCTGGGAAATCTGTAACGATATCTTGGTAAATTTCTTTTGCTTGAGGATAAAAGCCAATTCCCTCTAGATAGCTTGCTAGTTCGTAAAGAACTTCACTTGAATCTGTTTCGAGGGCTTTGTGAAAATACTGATCCGCCTTGGTTAAATCCTGTTCATCCAAAGCCTGGAGCATGCGTTGACTATTGTTCACTCTTGATTTCCTCCCCTTCTTCTTCATACAGACCGCTGACTTTTTTATACCAGTTAAAGATAGCTGAGATAACAACCTTGGCAGAAGCATAGACGGGAATTCCCAGCAAGACTCCCCAAATACCAAACATAGAACCTGAAGTTAGGAGAACAAAGAGGACATTGATCGGATGGATGTTTAGCTGACTACCTAAAATAAGCGGAGAAACGAAGCGACCTTCAATCGTTTGTTCAACAATAAAGACAATAATCACTTTCAAAAGCATCACAGGTCCTGCAATCAAACCCAAAACCAAAGCAGGCAACATCGCTAGAAAACTACCTAGATAAGGGACTAGATTTAGAATACCAGCCGTTACACCTAGAGTGACAGCGTAGCGTAAACCGATAATCTTAAAGAAAATAATAAACATGATAGCTACAATAATAGCTACTGTAACTTGTCCTCTAACATAGTTTGACAGCTGTTTATTGACATCTGATAGGATTTCACCCACAGGTTCTTTTAACTTGGTTGGGATAAATTTAGTTAGGTAATCCCGCAAGCCTTTCCCATCTCTCAAAAGATAAAAGAGCATGAAGGGTACGATAATAACCGCTACAATGACCTGGGAAACGCTACTGATAAAGGCGCTAACCCAGTTAACAGCTTGAGAAGAGATTTTGCTGGCCCACATAGTCGCCTCACTAGAAACATTGGAAAGAACCTGCTCCAACTGTGGTCTAAAATCATCTGGCAAGCGTTTGGTTACAAGGTCATTGATCACCTTATCAGCATCTTCCAGGTATGTCGGCACATTCTTCGCAAAATTTAAGACTTGACGTTGCAGATTAGGAATTGCGACTGCCAGCCCCCAAATGATAAAGAGTCCAATAATAACAAAAACAATACTAATGGCAAGAACACGATTGATCTTGTGCTTCTCCATCCAGTCCACAATCGGATTGAGGAGGTAATAAAGTAAACCAGATAAAATAACTGGCAACATGACAACCCCTAAAAAGTCTAAAACGGGTAAAAAAATAAAACTAATCTTACTTAGAATGAAAATGTTTAACCCCAGTAACAAGGTTACTAAAAATACAGTGATAGCTTTGTTATCTAAAAACCACTTGAAGAACCAAGATAGGCTAAAATGTTTCTCTTTATGTTCCATAAATACATCCTTTCTGTCATTCTCTCATTATACCATTTTTAATCTAAAATAACTCTTTTTTAAAGTGCTTACATAAATAAGACTGATGCATCATGGCAGTTATTTTGTGGTATAATGAACTTATCATTATTAAGAGGTATGGACATGAAAGAAACTGTTTATTTTGGAACTTACACTCGTCGCTTATCTAAAGGGATTTACAAGGCAGATTTTGATATAGAAACAGGCCAGCTTGCAAACCTTGAACTTTTTGCTGCTGAACCCAGTCCGACCTACCTTGCCTTTGACCAACAGCAACACTTATACACTGTAGGGAGCCAGGATGGCTTAGGTGGAATCGCTGCTTACAAGACAGATGGCGCTTTGCTAAATCATGTGGTTGAAGAAGGCGCTCCCCATTGTTATGTGGCAGTGGATGAAAAGCGTGGTCTCGTTTATGGGGCCAACTATCATAAGGGTCAAGTTCTCGTTTATAAACGTCAAACGGATGGTAGCCTCATCCAAACGGATCTAGATCAGCATAGTGGACAAGGTCCTCATGAAAACCAATCTTCCCCACATGTACACTTTACGGATCTAACACCCGACCAGTATCTCGTCACCTGTGATCTAGGAACAGATGAGGTAACAACCTATGATGTTAGTCCAGAAGGAAAACTAAATAAACTCTACACTTATCACAGCCAAACTGGAGCAGGTGCACGCCACATCGTTTTCCACCACCACTATAAGATTGCCTATCTCATCTGCGAACTTAATAGCACGATAGAGGTCTTGATTTATGATGGGGTTGGTGAATTTGAACGCATGCAAGTTATTTCAACCTTACCAGATGGATACGAAGGCTTTAATGCTACTGCTGCTATTCGTCTTTCAAAAGATGGCAAATACCTCTATGCATCCAACCGAGGTCATGATTCCATTGCAGTCTATACAATCCTCGCTGATGGTAGCTTGGAATTATTAGAGATTGTACCAAGCCATGGTAAAAATCCACGTGATTTCGACCTAACTCCTGATCAAGAGTTTCTCATTGCTGTTCATCAAGATTCTGATAACGCAACCGTCTTTAAGCGTAATCCTAAAAGTGGTCGTCTTGCAGAGCTTTCTAACGACTTCCATGTCCCTGAAGCAGTCTGCATCAACTTCCCACATTAAAAAAAAATGAACTTGAGTTTCAAGTTCATTTTTTTATAGTCTATTTCCGACATTGATACGGTTGATAGCACGTTGCAATGCGATTTTTGCGCGACGTTCTTGGTCAATCAAATGCTTGTCATGAGCTTCTTCGATTTCTCGTTCAGCTCGAAGTTTCGCGCGTTCTGCACGACTGATATCGATATCACGAGCACGCTCTGCTGAGTCTGCTACAATGGTAATGATATCATTAGCAATCTCGATAATTCCTCCGTTCACTGCAATCCAGTTTACATGAGTATCATCATCGATACGTTTTACCTTCACTTCATCAACCGCTAAAACCGCAATCATATTTTCATGTCGTGGCAAGATCCCCATCTCACCATCCAGAGTTCGTACCGATACAAAGCTGGCATGGTGATCATAGACGAGGCCATCTGGTGTCACGATCTGGACAGTTAAATGAGCCATAGATCACCTCTTAAAATCCCATTTTTTCTGCCTTAGCAATGACGTCTTCAATTGAACCGACACCACGGAAGGCATCTTCTGGTAGCTGGTCATGTTTTCCTTCAAGGATTTCCTTAAAGCCACGAACTGTTTCCGCTACTGGCACATAAGAACCAGGTTGACCAGTAAATTGTTCGGCAACGTTAAAGTTTTGAGACAAGAAGAACTGGATACGACGGGCACGTGCAACCAAGGTCTTTTCTTCATCAGAAAGTTCATCCATACCAAGGATAGCAATGATATCTTGCAATTCATGGTAACGTTGAAGGACACGTTTAACCTCAGCAGCAACTGCATAGTGCTCCTCACCAACAATCTCAGGCGCTAAGGCACGAGAGCTTGAAGCCAACGGATCAACGGCTGGGTAGATACCCAACTGTACCAACTTACGTTCCAAGTTTGTCGTTGAATCCAAGTGAGCGAAGGCTGTTGCCGGCGCAGGGTCAGTATAGTCATCTGCTGGCACATAAATAGCCTGGATAGAGGTTACAGAACCCTTCTTAGTTGATGTAATACGCTCTTGCAATTGACCCATTTCCGTAGCAAGGGTTGGTTGGTAACCAACGGCTGAAGGCATACGACCCAAAAGGGCAGATACTTCTGAACCAGCTTGAGTGAAACGGAAGATATTGTCGATAAAGAGAAGCACATCTTGGCCTTCTACATCACGGAAGTATTCGGCAATTGTCAAACCAGTAAGAGCAACACGCATACGAGCTCCTGGTGGCTCATTCATCTGACCAAATACCATGGCTGTTTTCTCGATAACGCCTGATTCTTTCATTTCCCAGTAGAGGTCGTTCCCCTCACGGGTACGTTCCCCAACACCAGTAAATACTGAAATACCACCGTGTTCTTGAGCAATGTTGTGAATCAATTCTTGAATCAAGACAGTTTTACCAACTCCAGCACCACCGAAGAGTCCAACTTTCCCACCTTTTAGGTAAGGGGCAAGAAGGTCGATAACCTTGATCCCTGTTTCCAAGATTTCAGATGAGGTAGACAATTCATCAAAAGTTGGAGCTTTCTTATGAATTGGCTGACGCTCAGCGTCTTCAGCGAAAGGAGCATCCAAGTCGATGGTATCTCCCAAAACATTGAAGACACGTCCCAAAGTTTCTTTACCCACTGGTACAGAGATTGGACGGCCTGTGTCCAAAACTTCCATTCCACGAGTCAAACCATCTGTTGATTCCATGGCGATCGTACGAACCATACCATCACCCAACTCCAAGGCTACTTCAAGGACGATTTTTGTTTTTCTTTCGTCATTTTTGTAGACGACAAGTGCATTATTAATCTCAGGAAGTGTTTCCCCTGCTGCAAACAAGACGTCGACAACGGGTCCAATAACCTGAGCAATTTTACCTGAACTCATCTCCTTCTCCTATTCTATATAAGATACTGTCGGTTCCTAGTTTACCTAGGTCCTAAGTTCATTTTGATACGGGGGAGGCAAAGCCTTATTCTAAGGCACTAGCCCCCGCTACGATTTCTGTAATTTCTTGTGTAATCGCCGCCTGTCTGGCACGGTTATACTGGATTGTCAAATCATTGATGACTTTCTTAGCATTATCAGTCGCTGTCTGCATAGCTGTCATACCTGCAGCATTTTCAGCTGTCTTGGCATCGATAATAGCCCCGTAAATCATACTTTCAGCATACTGTGGCAACAATTGCTCTAGAATCTCATCACGGCTCGTTTCCAACTCAAAAGTCAAGCTATACTCTTCATCCGCTTCATTTGGATCCAAGTCAACAATCGGAAGCATTTGTTCCACACGCATTTGACTTGTGAGAGTATTGACATGATGGTTGTAGCAGACATACAATTCATCAAAAAGTTCGTTTTGGTACATCTCAATCGTTTTTGAAATAATTTTACGAACTTCATCAAAACTAGGTTGATCTGCCAAGCCACGTAGTTCATAGATTGGCTGAATACCTCGAGCCTTAAAGAAATCAGCTCCCATACCACCGATACAGATTATCTCAAAACCTGTACCATCTGGATGGTATTCTTCTTTCAACTCCATAACGGCTTTAAGGATGGAAGCATTATAACCTCCAACCAAGCCACGGTCTGAAGTGATAACGATATAGCCCGTTTTCTTAACTGGGCGACTGATGAGCATCGGATTGGTTGAACCACCAGATCCGTTACCATGCAGAATATCCGTCAAAAGCTTACGAACTTTCTGAGCGTAAACTTGGAAGTTGCGCGCTGCTTCTTCAGAGCGACCTAACTTGGCAGCCGATACCATTTGCATGGCATTAGTGATTTGACTCGTATTTTTGGTTGAGGCGATTTTTGTTTTAATATCATTTAGAGATACTGCCATCTGAAACCTCTATTCTTATTGGAAGCTGGATTGATTGAGAAACTCTGTAATCGCAGCATCCAAGACTGCTTCTTCTGGCAAGTCTTTTGTTTCACGAATGGTTTCCAAAATCTCTGGATAATGAGCATCAAAGAAAGTATGGAACTCTTCCTCAAAACGAACAATGTCATCTACTGGAATCGTATCCAAGAAACCATGTGTCAAAGCATAGAGAATGGTTACTTGTTTCTCAACAGGTAGTGGTTTGTGAACAGGTTGTTTCAATACTTCCACAGTACGACGTCCACGGTTTAACTTAGCCTGTGTTGCTGCATCCAAGTCAGAACCAAACTTAGTGAAGGCTTCCAACTCACGGTATGAAGCAAGGTCGATACGAAGTGTACCAGCTACTTTCTTCATGGCTTTGATTTGTGCCGAACCACCTACACGGGATACAGACGAACCCGCATCTATGGCTGGACGAATACCCGCATTGAAGAGACCATCACCAAGGAAGATTTGTCCGTCAGTGATAGAAATCACGTTGGTTGCGATATAGGCAGAGATATCTCCTGCTTGTGTCTCGATAAATGGTAGGGCTGTAATAGATCCACCACCAAGCTCATCAGAAACTTTAGCTGAGCGCTCAAGCAAACGACTGTGAAGGTAGAAAACATCCCCTGGGAAGGCTTCACGACCTGGTGGACGACGAAGCAAGAGGGAAAGCTCACGATAAGCGACCGCTTGTTTTGAAAGATCATCGTAAACAATCAAAACATGCTTGCCTTGGTACATAAATTCTTCCGCCATAGCAACTCCGGCATAAGGAGCTAGGAAGAGCAATGGAGATGGTTGTGAAGCAGAGGCTGTCACAACGATTGTGTAGTCCAAGGCACCGTACTGACGAAGTGTTTCTACTTGTGTACGGACTGTTGATTCTTTTTGTCCAATCGCTACGTAGATACAAATCATATCTTGACCTTTTTGGTTCAAGATTGTATCAATTGCAATAGTTGTTTTCCCTGTCTGACGGTCACCGATAATCAACTCACGTTGACCACGACCAATCGGAACAAGGGCGTCAATAGCTTTCAAACCTGTTTGCAATGGTTCTGATACAGACTTACGTTGCATAACGCCAGGAGCTGGCGCTTCTACTGGACGAGTCTTGTCAGTATGGATGTCACCAAGACCATCAACTGGACGACCAAGTGGGTCGACAACACGTCCGATCAGGCTATCCCCCACAGGAACTTCCATGATTTTACCTGTACGGCGAATGGTATCACCTTCACGAATATCTGTAAAGTCTCCAAGGATGATAATCCCAACGTCTGTAGACTCCAAGTTTTGCGCCATCCCATAAGAGCCGTTTTCAAAGATCAACAGCTCTCCACTCATGGCATTTTCAAGACCGTGAGCACGCGCAATTCCATCCCCGATATAGGTTACAACACCTGTTTCAGACACATCAAAATTGGGTTTGAAATTTTCAATTTGTTGCTTAATTAAAGCGCTGATTTCTTGTGCGTTAATTGCCAAAAGAACACCACTTTCTATTTCAAATTTTCTTTAACAACTCGAAGTTGTTGTTTTATACTCACATCAATTGTCTTGTGATTAGCAAAAATAACAAAACCACCAATGAGTCCTTCATCAATTTGTTCTTTGATACTCCGTACTTTCAGAGACATTTTTTTCTCTATCAAGGGAAGCAAACGTTCCTTCTGCTCGTCCGTTAAAGGATGAGCTGAGGAAATCGTGACTACAAAATGATTGGTTTCTATTTCAAGACGATTCAAACAATCAACAATGATATCATAAAAAAGATTTGCTCTGTGATTGTAAATCAGAACCTGAATAAAGTTTTGCATTAAAGGTGAGACAGAGTCTTGAAAAAAACCAACTGTTTTTTCCTTATCAGACTCATCAACTGCCACCTGAGCTAAAAAAGAAGGTAAGCCCGTTTCTTCTGCGACTTGTTTGATTTGATCCAAGTCTGCAAAAATCCGGTCCTCTTCTCCTTTTTCAATCACTAATTGGACAAAAGGCATGCTGTACTTTTCAATGACCTTTGCTGTTTTCTTGTCCATTAGGCTTCTCCTAGCTGATCGATATACTGATCAATGAGTTCCTTATGAGCATGACTGTCAAGGTTTTTTGAGATGATTTTAACAGCAAGACTAATCGTCAAATCTGCCACCTCGCCCTTAACACTTTGCAAAGCTTCTGCTTTATTCTGAGCAATTTCTTGATTCGCCTTCTCTTTTAAGCGACCCGCTTCTACTTTAGCATCTGCCAGAATATCTGCTTTACTCTTCTCTGCAGTCTCTTTAGCATTTTCAATGATTGTTTTGGCTTCGTTGCGACTACCAGCCAATTCATCTTCACGTTTTTGGGCAAGAGTTTCTGCTTTTTGACGAGCTTGTTCAGCTCCATCAATATCAGCAGCAATTTTATTTGCCCTTTCTTCGAAGACACTTGTCAAGTTTGACCACGCATATTTCTTAACTAAGACAATCAAAAGGATAAAAGAGCCAGCGATTAAAATAAAGTTACCAATTAATTCACCTACTGTTACGTGCATCTGTTACTCCTTTCTACTCTTCTCCATCATTTATCTTATTTCCTAAGTACATAGAAGACAACATGGTAAACACATAGGCTTGGATGCAGGAAATAAAGACAGAAAAGGCTGTCCAAGCCAAGTTAGCACCAAAAGCAACTGGATACCAATATAGAGCTTGATGAGATAGAGTGATTAGCAAACTAGCCATCACTTCTCCAGCAAAGATATTTCCGAACACCCGCAAGGCAAGTGATAAAAAGTTGGTAAACTCTTCTAAGATATTCATGGGAGTCATAAAGCCAGGTGTGATATAGGCTTTTAGATATTTTTTAATCCCACGGCGACGAATCCCTTCAATATGGGTCATCAGGATAATTCCAAATGACAAGGCCAAGTCAAACTGGAGATTTGCAGTTGGCGATGTCCAAAGGTTTGTCCCATCTGTAGTTTGAAGTTTCGCCATCAAACCGAGGTTATTTGCCAGTACCATAAATAGAAATAGACAAAGGAAAAAGAGCGAGTAGTCTTTCATGTAGCTTTTACCAATGTTAGGTTCTGTAAATCCAATAACGAAGTCATAGAAATACTCAAGTACATTTTGCTTTCCTTTGGGTTTCAAAGTCATATTGCGACTTGCCCAATAGATAAAGCCAAAAACAACTCCCACAATCAACAAGGTCATGGCTAACATGGTTAAATCAAAGGTAACAGGACCAATATTGATGGTTGGATTGATACTTTCTTCCATCTAGAATCCTCCCTTTTCTTCTCGTTCCATTTGTCTATTTGATGACGAATGAAAAGACGAGGGTAACCAAGAACGTTCCTTCAATAAAGGCAATCCCCATGATCATTAAGCTACGTAATTGTGGGATGATGTCTGGTTGGCGAGCTGCTGATTTGAACAAACCGTTCATCAACATACCTTCTGCAAGGGATACACCCATACAGGCAAGACAAAGACCGAAAAATGTTAAATTCATGATGAATTCTCCTTTTATTTAAAATTTACTTACTTAGTTTAGTCCTAAAATTTGTTTTTGTCAACTTTTTACTTACGTTGGAAGCGTTTCAGCTGATTTATTTCTATTTTTGCTATTTTTACACTATTCTATAGAAAGTTTTTCCATTTTAGATTGCGAGTTTTTCTTGATTTTACTATATTTTCTGAAACAAACCGAAAAATCCAAGTTAAGAACTTGGATCGATTCATTTTATTTAAAATAGTAGGAATAGTGTTGTTTACAACCTGGATTAAATGGTGCACTGCAGTAAGGACAAGCCATCTGTTTTTGGTAATCTTGGAAAGTCATTGTCCTCTTACAAACCCCACATAAGATCGGTCGATCCTCAGAAAGCACCAAGGGATAGGGCGAAAACAAATGCGTTTCCATAGCATTGTGGCACTGATAGCATGCATAGTATTTCTTGCATTCATAACACTGGAGTGAAACAATATCCTTTTCACTATGATAATGAACACACCTGCTTTCATCATCTACCAATAAACCTTGAGCTTGAATCATTCCCTTTTCCTTATCTAGGCACGAACTGTAACACTTGTCCCGTCTTCCTTATAGAGGTTGATGAGCCCTTCTTTCAGAGCACGAACCATGTCACCTGCTTGTACAGGTTGTGGGACCTTGATTGTCAAGAGTTCCATTGGATTTGGAGCACGGTCGATTTTATTGCCCTTGGCATCATGAAGATCTTCGATATAAGTATCAAAATGACGGAAACCTGGTCCATAAAACTCAACTTGATCGCCTTCGTTGATGACATTTCGTTGACGAATGGTTGCCGTTTGAGTCGCATCATCATAAGCAACCACTTCAGCGACAAACTTGTATTCAGGAATTTTACGACGTGCGCCAAATAACTGCTCATTCTCAGACGGTGTACCATAGTAGAATCCAGTTGCCAATTCACGCTGGGCAACCTTCCACATCTCGTCCACCAAGTCCTGTTTGATGGCCTCAAACTTTTCAGGACTTTCGAGATAAGCATCCACAGCCGCCTTGTAGCAGTTTGTTACTGTTGAAACATAGTGAATAGACTTCATACGACCTTCGATCTTAAGACTGTCTACACCATTTTCAATCATATCTGGGATATGGTCAATCATAGACATATCTACGGCAGACATCGAAAATTCTTCTGGGATTTCACCTTTAAGGCTCTTACGTTCTTGGCCGAATGGCATGTCGTAGAGGTCGTATTTCCAACGGCAAGATTGAGAACAACCACCACGGTTAGCATCACGCATACTCATGTGGTTTGAAAGCGTACAACGACCTGAGTAAGAAATACACATGGCCCCATGGACAAATGCTTCAATCTCGACATCTGTACGTTTGCGAATCTCTGCCAATTCTTCCATTGAAACTTCACGGGCCAAAACCACACGAGTTAGACCAAGTTCTTTCCAGAACTCTAGAGTTTCATAGTTGGTTGCACTTGCTTGAGTTGAAAGGTGAATTTCAAGACCTGGTGCTTCTGTTGCTGCAATCATAATCAAGGCTGGATCTGACACGATAACTGCCGCAATCCCGATATCACGCAACTTACGGAACCATTCTCCAGCGCCTGCTTCATTTCCTTCATGCATGACCATGTTAGCAGCCACATAGACCTTGGCACCGTACTTTGCAGCGAACTGAACGCCTTCTTCCATCTGTTCAAAGGTAAAATTCCCAGCACGGCTACGAAGACCATAGGCCTGTCCACCGATGAAGACTGCGTCCGCACCATATTGAACAGCTACTTTCAGTTTCTCTAAAGTCCCTGCAGGTGATAAAACCTCAGGACGTTTTAATGTTTTTGTCATTTTTTCTCCTATTTGCAATATAAAAGTTTGACGTTTTTCCTTCTCATTTTATAGTAAATAAGCAATAAAATCAAGCCTAGGCAAATTGTTTTGACAATTCTAATCTTCTTAGAAACTAAAAACTAGTCTGTTAAGACTAGTTGTTTTCAAGATAAAATTCAAAACGTTCACCCACATACTGACTCTTAACATATTCAAAAGCCGTCCCATCATCGAGATAGGAAACCTGAGTCAAAGCCAGAATCGCATGCCCTTTCTCAACTTCTAAGTAATGGGCAATTTTTTCCTTAGCCAATCTCGCATAAATGATCTGTTGGGATTTTCCAATTTGGTAACCATGTTCTTGCAAGGTCTGAAAGAAGTGGCTGGTGATTTCTTCTTTTTTGAAATCCTTAATAAATTTTTCAGGAATGGATGCGACTTCATAGACTAGCGGTACTTGGTCAGCATAACGCACCCGTTCCATGCGGATAATATTCTCTGTCGGAGTAATCCCTAGCTTTGCGACCTCTTGCTCATTTGGAATGGTTCTTCTGTAAGAAATGAGCTGGCTAGAAGGGACTTTCCCTTGAGATTTGACTATCTCCGTAAAACTAGTCGTTCCCCGCATTTTTTCTTGGACACGAGTGCTAGAGACAAAGGTCCCACTTCCTACACGACGCTCCAAAACTCCTTCCTCAACTAAGAGAGAGATAGCCTGGCGTAATGTCATCCGGCTAACTTGAAACTGTTCAGCTAAATCTCGCTCACTTGGAAGTCTCTCTCCGATTTTCCAATGATGCTCATCTATATCCTTCTTGATCTGATCGTGGATTTTCATATAAGCTGGTAACATGATTCTCACTTCTTTTCTTTATTTTCTCCATTGTACCGTATTTGCTAAGAAAAAGTCAAACTTTGCCTTGTTTAGTTGGTAATTAGCCCCTATTTGTGATAGAATATTGAAAAAGATATTTCTTTTGAGAAAGGAAAAAGATGAGCAACATTTCAACTGATTTGCAAGATGTCGAAAAAATCATCGTGCTGGACTATGGTAGCCAATACAACCAGCTGATTTCACGCCGTATTCGTGAAATTGGTGTTTTTTCAGAGCTAAAAAGTCACAAAATCTCAGCCGCAGAGGTTCGTGCGATTAACCCTGTAGGGATCATCCTCTCTGGTGGACCAAACTCTGTATACGAAGATGGTTCATTTGATATTGACCCAGAAATTTTTGAACTTGGCATTCCAATTTTAGGAATCTGCTATGGTATGCAACTTTTAACTCATAAACTTGGAGGAAAAGTTGTTCCTGCAGGTGATGCTGGTAACCGAGAGTATGGCCAATCACCACTTACCCACACCACTTCTGCTCTCTTTGAAGGGACTCCTGAAGAACAGATTGTTTTGATGAGCCATGGCGATGCTGTTACAGAGATTCCAGCTGATTTCGTTCGTACTGGAACTTCTGCTGACTGTCCTTATGCAGCTATTGAAAACCCTGACAAGCACATCTATGGTATCCAATTCCACCCAGAAGTTCGCCATTCTGTATACGGGAATGATATCCTTCGCAACTTTGCTCTTAACATCTGTAAAGCTAAGGGTGATTGGTCAATGGATAACTTCATCGATATGCAGATCAAGAAAATCCGTGAAACTGTAGGTGACAAGCGTGTTCTTCTCGGCCTATCAGGTGGTGTTGACTCTTCTGTTGTTGGCGTTCTTCTCCAGAAAGCAATCGGCGATCAATTGATCTGTATCTTTGTAGACCACGGTCTTCTTCGTAAAGGTGAAGCAGATCAAGTTATGGACATGCTTGGTGGTAAGTTTGGTTTGAATATCGTCAAAGCAGATGCTGCTAAACGTTTCCTTGACAAACTTGCTGGTGTTTCTGACCCTGAGCAAAAACGTAAAATCATCGGTAACGAATTTGTTTATGTCTTTGATGACGAAGCAAGCAAGCTCAAAGATGTGAAATTCCTTGCTCAGGGAACGCTTTACACTGACGTGATTGAGTCTGGTACAGATACAGCTCAAACCATCAAGTCACACCACAACGTTGGTGGTCTTCCAGAAGACATGCAGTTTGAACTGATTGAACCATTGAACACTCTTTATAAAGACGAAGTCCGTGCCCTCGGTACAGAGCTTGGTATGCCAGACCACATCGTATGGCGCCAACCATTCCCAGGACCAGGACTCGCTATCCGTGTCATGGGTGAAATCACTGAGGAAAAACTAGAAACTGTTCGTGAGTCTGATGCTATCCTACGTGAAGAAATCGCTAAAGCTGGTCTTGACCGCGATATCTGGCAATACTTCACTGTCAACACAGGCGTTCGTTCAGTAGGTGTTATGGGTGATGGTCGTACTTATGACTACACCATCGCCATTCGCGCTATCACTTCTATCGATGGTATGACAGCTGACTTTGCCAAGATTCCTTGGGAAATCCTTCAAAAGATTTCTGTACGTATCGTTAATGAAGTGGATCACGTTAACCGTATCGTCTATGACATTACAAGTAAACCACCTGCAACCGTTGAGTGGGAATAGAGTTAATAAGTTAAAAAGCCCTAGAAATCAATGTTTCTAAGGCTTTTTCTTTCATATTTTCAAAATCAGAAATTCTTGTAATATGGAAAGTCCTTGAGCTTCAACTCCTCTTTTTAAATCCCTGAAACCATGCTATAATATAGTAAGTATAGCTCTAATAACCTGACTATAAAAGTCAGCGATAAAGATTTCTTACATCATCCGTAAGTGTTATTCTACTCTGATTCATATTATAATGAAAGTAACAAAAGATGGAGGTGTTCCACATGGAAACAATTTTACGAGTAGAATCATTAAAAAAGCATTATGGAAAAGAGCCGAATATCACCAAGGCCTTAAACGGCATATCTTTTCAAGTTGTAAAAGGTGAGTTCTTAGGAATTATGGGGAGTAGCGGTTCTGGGAAAACAACCCTTCTTAACTGTCTCGCCACAATCATCAAGCCAACTGACGGCTCTATTCAAATGCAAGAAAAAGATTTAGGTCAGTTAAAAGGGAGCCAATTAGCAGATTATAGAGGCAAGGAAATTGGCTATCTCTTCCAGAATTTTGAGCTTTTGGACAATCTTACAGCCAAAGAAAATATTTTACTCCCCTTGTCTTTACACAAGGTCGATGCCGACGAAAGCAAGGTTCGGTTAGAATTACTTTCCCAATATCTGGATATTTCTGAACTTCTGGATAAGTTCCCTTCTCAATTATCAGGTGGTCAACGGCAAAGGGTAGCTGCTGCGCGCGCCTTAATTTTAGACCCTAAGATTGTATTTGCAGACGAGCCCACAGGGGCTTTGGATTCAAAAAATGCGACCATTTTGATGCAAAAATTATCCGAAATGAATCAAGTGGAAGAAACCACCATTCTCATGGTGACCCACGATTCCGTTGCAGCCAGCTTTTGCAACCGCATCTTGTTTATCCAAGACGGAAAACTATTCCATGAAATCCGTCGCGATTATCCAAGAGAAAGTCAAGAAGATTTCTACCACAGAATACTAAAGGTCATGGCAGCCCTAGCTGGAGGTGATGGCAATGTTTTCTAAATTAGTCTCAACAAATAGCAAGAGAGATCGAAAAAATAATGGCTTGTACTTCAGTTCCATGGTTCTTTCTATTATCTCCTTTTACATCATCCTTTCTTTGTCTCATCAAGATGTAATGATCTTTCTCAAACAAATAGAAAGTGATGCTGTAAATAAACTCTTTAGCATGATTCCTATTCTTTATGTAGCAACGCTCTTTATTCTCTTTTTTCTAGTCTACTTCGCAAGCAGTATGCAGATGGAAAGGAGAAAACATGAATTTGGTGTCTATCTCACACTGGGAATGCGAAGAAGCAAACTGTTCTTGCTACTCCTGCTCGAGGATTTGAGAAACAGTGTCCTTGCCCTTGGAATAGGCCTTCCAATTTCTATCTTGATTTCAGAACTAATCAGCCTAATAACCGCTAAAATTGTGGGACTAGGGATTATTGAACATCAATTTTCTCTATCTACCACAGCTCTAGTCTATACAGTCATCGGCTTCCTAGCCGTAAAATTAGCTGTTTTTGTCCTTTTAAGTGCAAAGACGGCCAATATGGAAATCGGAAACCTGCTTGCCTATTCTCCTTCTGGGATAAAGAAACTACTCCCCAAGGGGGTGTACCTTCTTGCTTCCGTCCTCGGAATTTTGCTTCTAGGGACAGCCTATTACTTGGGGATGAGTAGACGAGCTTGGGAAAATGTCATAACAATGGGAATCACCGTTCTCTTAGGAACTCTGGGAACTATCCTACTCTTCTTTGGTATGCGTTTATTTATAGACTTTTTGGTCAAGCTTGGAAACAATCGAAAACTTCATGCCTATAATTTTAGACAGATTCAGGAATTAGTTATCCAGCGCTCAACTATACTGGCCATCTGCTCCCTCTTAATCTTCTCTGCCTTGTGCCTCTTTGGAGCAGGTGTTGCTATTTCAAGTGGCAATTCAGGCAATCAAACCCACGTATTGGATTATACATTTAGAGATAGCAAACAGGATACAGATGAAAATCTTGATGTGAATACAGTTAAAAAAGAGCTTGAAGCAGAAGGACTAGCATCACAGTTCTCAAAGATTCTACAAATCAAAGTCGGGAAACCAAAAGAAAACGAGTCCGTGTCCTTCGAAGAGATCATCAAGGAGTTGAAAAAGCAAAAAGGCAGTAAGAACATGGAAATTTTGCTCCAAAGATTTAAACAGTCTACTACTTCCCACCTCATACCAGTTTCCGAATACAATGAACTTAGAAAGGCTGCCAATCTCCCTCCTCTAGAATTAACTAGCGAGGAAGCCTACTTGTATATGGGAAAAGATTTTCTCCCCGATGAGAATCTCGTCAACTCTGTTCTGAAAGCAAAACCTCAAATCAAAGTCATGGGAAATGATGTAAAATTGATTGGAGAGGTTCATTCTTTACCGATTGTAACGGATCGCGAAATAACCATTTCTGTAGCCCTCATAGTCCCAGATGAGACCTTTATGAGCTATACAGACGGTCACTATTCGAACTATGTCAGTGGTATCTTGGCTCCTGAACTAGTCAAGGAAAAAGGCCTGATGAGAGCTATCTCAGATACAAATGAAAAGCTAAATCAAACCTCTCTTGGCTATGAAAGCTATATACAAAATATGGGAAGACAATTATTTTACATTATCTCTGCCAGCTATGTCACCATCTATCTGGCTATCATCTTCCTTGTTGTCGCAAATACAATCATCGGCGTTCAGTTTTTGATGGGACAAAGACAATCTTACAGACGATACCAGACCTTAATCCATCTTGGAGCAAACTACGAAACTCTTTGTAAATCTTCAGAAAAGCAAATCAATTGGTATTTTGGTCTGCCAATAGCCCTTGCACTTATCAGTAGTAGCTTCGGAGTGAGCTCCCTCCTCACAGGAATAGTACCCGCTAGCGCAAGAATGGCCATGGGGCAGAAATTTATCACAGCCATGCTGATAGTACTTCTCTTAGCTGGATTTGAAGTCATCTATGTCAGAATTGTAAAGAAAAATAGCAACAAATACTTGTTGTCCTTAATGGAACCCAAAAGAGATGAATAAGGTAGAATAAAATAGGAAAAGGAGGAACCGATATGAAGCATATTCTGGTTATTGAAGATGAAGCCTTGATTCGAGATGAAATTGTTATTTTGTTAGAGAAAGCGGGTTATCAAGTTGATAAGTTGACTGACTTCAAAGATACGAGCCAACAAGTGCTTCAATACGATACAGATCTAATCATACTGGATTTGAATTTACCAGGAGAAACTGGCTTTCAAATTTGTAAAAATCTCAAGTCAAAACGCTCTGTGCCCATATTGGTTCTCACCTCCCGTGAACAACTAAAAGATGAGATTTACGCCCTGAAATTAGGGGCAGATGAGTATCTAACAAAGCCTTTCAAGAAAGAAAGATTTTTGGCACGTATAGAAAATATCCTGAAACGCTATGAAGGCAGACAAAATCTACTTGAAAAAGATAATTTTCTGCTGGATAGACAAACCTATACCCTTTATATCAACGGACACTCGATTATACTCCCCCAAAATCAAGGGAAATTGTTAGAAACCTTATTGGTTACTAATGCTCCTGTCGTCACAAAAGAAGAACTAAGTATGAAACTATGGAACACAACTGAGTTCATCGATGAAAATGCTCTTCAAGTAAATATTGCAAGGCTCAAAAAGGTGATGAAACAGGCTGGCATTGCCCTTCAAGTCAAGTCCGTCAGAGGTATTGGTTACAAGCTAGAAGAGGTAAGTCCAGATGAAACAGAATCTTAAATATCTAGCTACTTACCTGCCCTGGTTACTTGTTCTTTTAGTATTTGATCTATTCACAGCGATTCTGCTTTGGCTTTCAGACGTGAGGATGTTTCAAGCTCTCATCCTGCTCTATCTTTTAGCTACAGTCCTACTCTTTTTTATCCTATCACTCCTACTTATAAGAAAAGAAAGGAAAAAATCAGCTGCTTATAAAGCCTTCATAGCCAATCCTAAGATAGATACGGAGCTGGAATTATTGCGTTTATCAACTGTCTCAGAGAAAGAAAGCCTCGAGGAAATCGCAAATGCGCTCTACCAAAAACAGGCGGAAATAGGAAAGCTCAATTCATTACTAGCCGACTATGAGGACTATGTTGAAAAGTGGGCTCATGAAATCAAACTTCCTCTATCGCTTCTTTCCCTCCTTTTGGACAACCAAAGTGACCAGCTGCCGAAGGATACAGCTTTTAAGTTGGATTATGTAAAAAATCAAATCCAAGAAAATGTATCACAGATACTATTCTATTACAGGGTTAAAAGTGAAAAAAATGATTTTCTATTTGAAGATGTCGACCTCGAAGAGTGTATTCAGGAACTTTTGGAAAACTTTGATCCCTTGCTCAAAGAAAAGAAATTTACGATTAAGGTAGAAAACATACAAGGAATCTGCTACACCGATCAACGCAGTTTTGAATTTATCCTGTCTCAAATACTAGCTAACTCCCTTAAATATAGCTCTGATAAGCCAGAACTCAAGATTTCTATGTCAAAAGACAAGGGACGTACAAGTCTTATTATTAGGGATAATGGCTGCGGAGTTAAAGCTTGTGACTTCCCTCATATCTTTGAGAAAGGTTTTACAGGTGATTCAGGTGAGACAAGGAAAAAATCAACAGGCATGGGCCTCTATCTGGTCAAACAATTAGCAGATGCTTTAAAAATCGAAATCACAGTAAAATCCGAATGGATGCAAGGATTTGAGATTACTCTTTCTATTTAGTCATTTTTCTAGTAAGAAAATTGCCTAATCATAGAAATCACATATTTTATATAAAAAAGGAAAGCACTTCTGCTTTCCTTTTTTATTTACGTTTTTTCTTCGCTTTTTTCATTTTGTTGGCCATGCGTTTCATAGACTGTTTCATGGCAAATTCACCGATTTTACCTTTAAGTCCGCCACCAAACATCTGGGTCATATCTGGCATGCCTGCTCCTCCAAGAGCTGACATATCGGGCATTCCACCTTGTCCCATCATGCCTTCAAGGGCTGACATATCCATCCCTCCCATATTTGGCATATTTTTAGGAAGGTTATTGGGATTGATTCCCATCTGCTTCATCATCTTGTTCATATCCCCAGACATGACACCTTGCATGAGCTGTTTAGCCTGATTAAAGTCCTTGATAAATTTATTGACTTCAACAAAGGTATTTCCAGAACCAGCAGCGATACGACGGCGACGACTAGGATTTAACAAATCAGGATTTTCACGCTCTTCGGGTGTCATGGAAGATACAATGGCACGTTTACGCGCAATCTGACGCTCGTCCACCTTCATGTTTTGAAGAGCTGGATTGTTAGCCATCCCTGGAATCATCTTGAGTAAGTCTTCCATTGGCCCCATATTTTGCACCTGATCCAATTGATCGATGAAATCATTGAAATCAAAGGTGTTTTCACGCATCTTCTCAGCCATTTCAAGGGCTTTTTGCTCATCGTATTCCTGAGAAGCTTTCTCGATCAAGGTCAGCATATCCCCCATACCAAGGATACGGCTTGACATACGATCTGGGTGGAAGGTTTCGATATCTGTAATCTTTTCACCCGTACCAGTGAACTTAATTGGTTTACCAGTGATATGACGAACAGATAGAGCCGCACCACCACGTGTGTCCCCATCAATCTTGGTAAGGATGACACCAGTTACTTCCAACTGAGCATTGAATTCACGAGCAACATTAGCTGCTTCTTGACCAATCATGGCATCAATGACGAGTAGAATTTCATTTGGTTGAGCCAGTGCTTTAACATCACGAAGCTCATTCATGAGAAGTTCATCGATTTGTAAACGCCCTGCCGTATCAATCAAGACATAGTCGTTGTGATTGGCTTGAGCTTGCGCCAAACCTTGGCGAACAATCTCAACAGCCGGCACTTCTGTTCCAAGTGCAAAAACTGGAACATCAATCTGTTGTCCAAGTGTTTTCAGCTGATCGATGGCTGCTGGACGATAAATATCCGCCGCAATCATCAAAGGACGAGCATTTTCTTCCTTCTTGAGTTTATTAGCCAGCTTACCAGCAAAGGTCGTTTTACCAGCCCCTTGCAAACCGACCATCATGATAATGGTTGGAATTTTAGGTGACTTGATAATCTCTGCCGTATCGGAACCTAAAACAGCTGTCAATTCCTCATCAACGATTTTGATAATCTGTTGGGCCGGATTGAGGGTATCAATGACCTCGTGTCCGACTGCACGTTCACGAACCTTCTTGATAAAGTCCTTTACAACTGGCAAAGCAACGTCGGCTTCCAGCAAGGCCAAGCGAATCTCTTTGGTTGCTTCTTGAACATCAGCCTCAGAAATTTTTCCTTTTTTACGTAAATTTTTAAAGACGTTCTGCAAACGTTCTGTTAAACTTTCAAATGCCATTTTTCTTCCTCTTATTCTCTATTATCAATGCTTGTTAAAATTTCTATCTGCTCCAGCAGAAAGTCATCCTTGGGATAACGCTCTAAGATCTGGTCAAAAATCTGACTGCGGACAATGTAGTCGGAATACATGTGCAGTTTCATCTCATAATCTTCTAGAATCTTTTCCGTACGCTTGATATTGTCATAGACAGCCTGACGACTGACACCGAACTCCTCAGCAATCTCAGCAAGACTATAATCATCAGCATAATAGAGTTCAATATAGTTCATCTGCTTGTCTGTCAAAAGCGCCGCATAAAATTCAAAAAGGGCGTTCATACGATTGGTTTTTTCGATTTCCATAACTTTTATTATACCAAAAAAACGATTATACTGCTAGAGTAGAAGCACTTCAAATAGACTAAGAAAAAAAGAACCTTGCAAGGCAAGATTCTTTTAGTGTCTGACTTAAATAATTGTTCTTCTGGGAACTTAATCGAATTAAGCTTCGATTTCTGTAACCATACCTGAACCAACAGTACGTCCACCCTCACGGATAGAGAATGTAGTACCTTGTTCTACGGCGATTGGGTGGATCAACTCAACGTCGATAGTCACGTTATCACCAGGCATTACCATTTCAGTACCTGCAGGAAGTTCGATTGAACCTGTAACGTCAGTAGTACGGAAGTAGAATTGTGGACGGTAGTTGTTGAAGAATGGAGTATGACGTCCACCTTCTTCTTTAGTAAGGATGTAGACTTCACCTTTAAATTTAGTGTGTGGGTTGATTGAACCTGGTTTAGCGATAACTTGTCCACGTTCGATTTCGTCACGTTGAACACCACGAAGAAGGACACCTACGTTATCTCCGGCAAGACCTTCGTCAAGTTGTTTACGGAACATTTCAACACCAGTAACAACTGCTTTTTGAGTTTCTTCTTTGATACCAACGATTTCGATTTCGTCGTTGACACGAACAGTACCACGGTCGATACGTCCTGAAGCAACTGTACCACGTCCAGTGATTGAGAATACGTCTTCGACTGGAAGAAGCAATGGTTTTTCAGTGTCACGTTCTGGTTCTGGGATGTACTCATCAACAGTGTTCATCAATTCCATGATGATGTCTTCGTATTTAGAGTCACCTTCAAGAGCTTTAAGAGCTGAACCTTGGATAACTGGAAGATCGTCACCTGGGAAGTCGTATTCTGACAAGAGGTCACGGATTTCCATTTCAACCAATTCAAGCAATTCTTCGTCGTCTACCAAGTCAATTTTGTTCATGAAGACGATAAGGTGTTTAACACCAACCTGACGTGAAAGAAGGATGTGCTCACGAGTTTGTGGCATTGGTCCGTCAGTTGAAGCTACTACAAGGATAGCTCCGTCCATTTGAGCGGCACCAGTGATCATGTTTTTAACGTAGTCCGCGTGTCCTGGAGCATCGATGTGAGCGTAGTGACGTTTTTCAGTTTCGTACTCAACGTGCGCAGTGTTGATAGTGATACCGCGTTCGCGTTCTTCTGGAGCAGCATCGATAGACGCATAGTCTTTAGGTTGGTTAACTGCTGAAGGCAAGCGACGTGCCAATACAGTTGTGATAGCTGCAGTCAAAGTAGTTTTACCGTGGTCAACGTGTCCGATAGTACCAATGTTAACGTGTGGTTTACTACGATCGTATTTTTCTTTTGCCATTTGAGTAAAAGCCTCCAATAAAATATATTTTATAGATAGACAGTAGGCAATACAGTCTAACTTTCCTTACTATTTTATCAAATTTCTGCTAAATTGCAAGTGTTTTACACATATTTTGTGAATTAATCTAAATCTTATCAAATCCTGTTCTTCTGCTTCTTTATGGCAATATAAATTCAAACTTCTTTTTGTTTGGAGATAGTATTTTCATCAAAAAAATCAGGTTTCCCTGATTTTAATTTGATTCTGTTTTTTCCAATTCCTTAGCTTCTTTATGAGCTTCTTTATGGTTTTCATATAATTTCGCTAGGAACTTAGTAATTTCTTTAAAAATAGAGTAAGTAGGTACTGCTACGACCATCCCTATGACACCGTAGATATTACTTGACAGTAAAAGGAGCACCAAAATCGTAATCGGATGCACTTTCATAACCCCTCCAACGATGCGTGGATAGAGAACATTTCCGTCAATCTGCTGAATAATAAGCATATAAGCAACCGCAATCAACATACGATGAGGATCCGTGAACACATTGGCAATCACCATTGGAATCAAGCCAATACTTGGACCAACATAAGGAATTAAATTTGCGATTCCAGAGAAAATAGCAAAAACTAAGGCGTACTTTAATCCGATAACGCTATAGCCAATATAAGCTAAACATCCAATAATAACCGCATCAATCGCAATTCCACTGATATAGCGCGCTATGGTTGTATTGAGATTGGTTAAAAGGCTAGAAAGATTCAATTTGTCATGTTTTAAGACGGTACGTTCCAACATTGGTAGCAACTTATGACCATCCAACAAGAAATAAATCAAGAATACAGGGGTCATAATGAGAATCAGAACTGTACTAAACAAGGCTGAAAGAACGCTTCCTAAACTGTTGCTGACGCTATTCAGGATATTCTGGAGGATATCCACATAGGAGAGATTCAGTTGTTGAATAGTTTGTTGAATATCAATATTTTGGAAGACTGGATTCATGGACAAATCGATGATCAAATCTTGTAGTCTACTATAGATGTTTTGACTAGAAATAATCAAGCTGGTCAACTGATTAATCAAAATCGGCAAGAGATAAACGACCCCTACAACGATAGCACCAATTAAGGCACAAAGAGTGACCAAGACACCAATTAGACGATTGATTTTACATCTCTTTTCTAAGAAAGTAACGATGGGATTTGTAATGTAGTAAAAAAATCCACCAAGCAAAAATGGAATCATGATGGTATTCACAACCGTCACGAAGGGAGTAATGATAGCTCCCATTTCTCTCCAAAGATAGAAAATCAGTGTTAATAATAAAATTTCAGCTGTCCAAAAAAATAATTTGTTTCTACGGAACATAGGTATCCTCCTTCTCTCTATTTTACCACATTTCTTAAAAAGATAAGATGGCTTTAGTAAAAAAGCGAGAATATTTTTTTTCTTTATGATAAAATAAAGCTAATATGAAAAAAATAATTTTATCTTTTATGACACTTTTTGTTTTTGGAACAGCTTCTACTGTTTCTGCTCAGGAGTTTGATGTTGCTGCTAAACATGCCATTGCTGTCGAGGCTACAACTGGAAAAATCCTCTATGAAAAAGATGCAAATCAGCCTGTAGAAATTGCTTCTATTACCAAACTGGTTACAGTTTATTTGGTCTATGAAGCTCTGGAACAAGGAACTATCAGCCTATCTACACCTGTTGATATTTCGGACTATCCTTACAAACTTACAACTAATTCTGAGGCGAGTAACGTCCCTATGGAAGCTCGAAATTATACTGTTGAACAGCTATTAGAGGCTACAATGGTATCCAGCGCAAACAGTGCTGCGATTGCGCTAGCAGAAAAGATTGCTGGTTCTGAGAAAGACTTTGTAGACAAGATGAGGGCTAAACTTCTTGAATGGGGAATTCAAGATGCAACTATTGTAAACACAACTGGTTTAAATAATGAGACCCTTGGCGATAATATCTATCCTGGTTCTAAAAAAGACGATGAAAACAAGTTGAGTGCCTACGATGTTGCAATCGTCGCTCGTAACCTCATCCGAGATTATCCTCAAGTTTTGGAAATCACCAAAAAACCAACTTCTACCTTTGCAGGACTTGAAATCCACTCAACCAACTATATGTTGGAGGGAATGCCTGCCTATCGTGGTGGTATTGATGGACTAAAGACAGGTACTACTGATAAAGCTGGTGCTTCATTCGTTGGAACAACTGTTGAGAAAGGGATGCGTATTATTACGGTTGTTTTGAATGCAGATCAACAAGATACCAACCCTTATGCACGTTTTACTGCTACTTCTGCACTTTTAGATTATATTTCTGCAAATTTTGCCTTAAAAACCGTCGTTCAGAAAGGTGAAGCATACAACGATAGTAAAGTAACAGTTCTGGATGGTAAAGAAGATAATGTGACAGCTGTCGCTAAGTCAGACATTTCCATCGTCCAACGCATCGGAAGCGGTACTACACCAGCTCTCCAATTCACACCGAAATCAACATCAGAAATGGCTCCATTAGAAGAAGACAAGGTTGTTGGTACTCTAACCTATGATGATCAGGATTTGATTGGCCAAGGTTATCTTACTTCCGACAAACCATCTTTTGAAATGGTTTCTGAAAAGAAAGTTGAAAAAGCCTTCTTTTTGAAGGTTTGGTGGAATCAATTTATCCGCTTTATCAATGAAAAACTATAAAAAAATCGCGAACAATCGCGATTTTTTCTTTATTTCATTTCTTTAAATGCTGCTTCTGCATCAGCGTTGCTAATAGCACCAAATTGGATTTTTCCGATTTTACCTTGACTGTCAATCAAGTATTCCGTTGGAATACTACGAATTTGGTAGGCTTGGAAGGTAGTTGCTTGCGTATCATATAGAACTGGAATATCCTTGTATCCTTGTTCTTGATACCATTTTGGAAAGTCTTGAACTGTTTTTTCACCTTGTAGACCTGGTGCAATGACACTCAAGATTTCAAAGTCTCGATCTTGTTTGGCAGCTAATTCCATCAGCTCAGGCATGCTTTTTTTACATGGTCCGCACCAAGAAGCCCAGAATTTCAAATAGACCTTTTTCCCTTTATAATCTGATAACTTGACTTCTTTGCCATCCATAGACTGCAAGGTAAAGTCTGGCGCATCCTTACCGACTGCGATTTGTTGTACAGCAGGTTGTTTTGGACTGCTTGTCTGTTTGGTTTCTTTTTCACCACAGGCAATCAACAAGAATAGAGACATGAGGCTCAATCCAGCAAAAATAACTTTTTTCATTTTTTCTCCTTTTATCCAAGAATTCCTGACAAGGCATTTAATTGCCCTAGCATTAATAATAATCCCATCAAAATAATCAAAGCTCCCCCGATTTTCTTTAGTAGAATCATATGGGGTTTTAATTTACTAAAATAGGGCATAATCCAGCCCGAAGCCAAGGCCAAAACAATGAAAGGAAGGGCCATTCCCAATGTGTATACTAATGTTAACACAGCTCCTTGCCAAGCACCATTGCCACCTGAAGCTGCTAGGGCCAAGACTGAACTTAAGACTGGTCCGATACAAGGGGTCCAACCAAAACTAAAGGTTATCCCAAGTAAAAAGGCTGACAGATAGTGATTAGACTTTGATTGTTTGAAGGTGACTGTCTTTTGAACCTCCAGTTTATTGAAATGCAAGATTTCCATCTGATGAAGTCCTAAAAGAATAATGACTATTCCCATAGCATAACGAAACCAGTCTGCATAGAGCATATGCCCTAGGAATCCAGCTCCAAATCCCAAAATAAAGAAAATGAGGGAGATTCCTGCAATAAAGCACAAGGTTCGAATTAAACCAGACCATGCAACGTCTCTTCCAAAAAAGCGAAAGCTTTTCGAATTCCCCTGATCATCCAGTAAAATACCAGCATAGACAGGTAGCAAAGGAAAGATACAGGGTGAAAAGAAGGACAGGATACCTGCTAAAAAAACGGATACTAGAAATATAATCGACTCCAACGAATTACCTACTTTCTCAAAATTCTAATCCTATTGTACTACAAAAGAATAAATTTGTAAGAAGTCTGCTACGCTTATTTATTTTGACTAAATTTGACACAAAAAAGGAGCTAAGCTCCTTTTTTTAATACGTTCCTTCTTCACCTTGACTAGTCAAGATAACAGGACCGTCTTTGGTAATCACAAACTGGTGTTCATATTGGCAAGACAGGCCGCCATCTATAGTCTTATGAGCCCAGCCAGTCTTCATATCTGTATCAATTTCCCAGTCACCAGTATTGATCATTGGTTCAATAGTTAGTACCATTCCTTCACGGAGACGGAGTCCACGGCCTGCAATACCGTAGTTAGGAACCATTGGCTCCTCGTGCATTGTTGGTCCAACACCATGACCAACCAAATCACGAACGACACCGTAACCGCGACTTTCAGCATATTCTTGAATGGCCGCACCGATATCACCGATACGATTGCCGACAACTGCTTGCTCAATCCCTTTATACATAGCTTCCTTGGTTACGTCCATAAGGTTTTTCACTTCTTCAGACGGTGTACCAACCGCATAAGCCCAACATGAGTCAGCTAAACCACCAGTATAACTTTGGGTGTATTTTTTCATTTGTTCAACATTGTTGAAGTTGAGTTTAGAGACATTGAGGTCGGATTTTGCAATCGGACCACCCAGTACCATGTCAACCTTGAGCAAATCGCCATCTTTCAATATGTAATGACGTGGGAAAGCGTGAGCTACTTCGTCATTAAGAGAGCAACAAGTGGCATAGGGATAATCCATAACTGCACCATCAACGCCAATCTGTAAAGGAAGGAAATTCTCCTCTTTACAACGTCGACGAACGTACTCTTCAACTTCCCACATATCCACGCCTGGCTTAATCAAATCACGTAAGCCAATATGGATACTTGCTAGGAAATCACCAGCCTTGTCCATGGCTTCGATTTCACGTGCTGATTTTAAAGTTATCATTTTTTCTCCTAGATTCTAATTAATTTTAACCGTAACATTTGCTTTTGAAACAATCTGATGCCCATGATAAATATCATAATCAATAATAGCTGAGCGTCTCGTGTGGTGAATAATCCGAGCCTGAATCCGCAGAGTATCATCTATCTGCACAGCCTGCAAGAAATAAATCAACATCTGCTCAATGATGAGATTACGTCCACTATTGACAACGAGGTCTTGGGTCATATGGTTGAGGATTTCAGCCAAGACTCCATTAGCAAGGACCCCATTCTTCTCCAACATGAAAGGTTCAACAGTAATGACAACTTCATCATGATGATAAGAGAGTTTTTGCCCGATTTGCTCTGAGAAGGTCGGCAAAGCTGAAACCTGAGAACGGCTCATTTTTTCCATGACATCTCTTCGTGTTACGACACCGAGCAAGGTTTGGTTACTTCTGACAACGGGAACCATCTCAAAGTCTTCTGCGATCATCCGTTGACTAACATTGGCAATATTGGTCGCTAAGCCTGTTACAAAGATACTTCTCGTCATCACCTTATCAATCGTCGTGCTAGGGGATTTATCTCCTGCGTCACGCATAGTAACAACCCCAACAACCACTTGGTGTTGGTTAATGACTGGGAAACGACTACTTCTATTCTTACGGACCAAGTCTAGATAGTCTTTTACTGTATCCGTTTCTCTCAAAAAACCATACTCATGACTGGGACGATAGAGCTTCTCGACTGTCAGAATATCAGTTTTGATTTGAACATTTGAGAGGGCTTTGTTAATCATGGTCGCTACTGTAAAAGTGTCATGCTTACTTCTTAGAACTGGAATCCCTTTTTTATTAGCCAACTCAAGAACATCGTCCTGCACATGAAAACCACCTGTCACAAGGACCGCATTTTCATTTTCCAAGGCTAAAAGTTGAATGCGAGTGCGGTCACCTACAATCAAAAGACCGCCATCATGGAGATAAGAGAGGATATTTTGCTCTGTCATAGCCCCAATGGAGAATTTACTAAACTCTCTCTCCAGCCCTTCCTGACCTGCTAAAACTTCAGAGGAGGTGACTTCAGCAATCTCAGCATAGGTTAGCCTCTCAATAGCCACTTTCTGGGACTTGACTCGTATGGTTCCACTACGTGGCCGAGTTTCAACGATGCCACGATTTTCAGCTTCTTTGATAGCTCGGTAGGCTGTTCCGTCACTAACACCTAGGTGATTTGAAATACTACGAACACTAACTCTCTTCCCAATTGGTAACTCTTCCAGATAAGACAAAATTTCCTGGTGTTTACTCATTGAACTCTCCTTTTACGTAACGAAATTCAAGATAGTCCCTCATTTTTCGTGTATAGCGATCGCTCCCCTTAAACTGTCGTACGAGGCTAAAGCCCGATTTTAAGGCTACTTTTTGGCTAGCTTGATTCTCCAGATGAGTGATGATGGATAATTGTTTTAAACCAAATTCTTCAAAAGAAAGGTGACAGAGTTTGCTAACAGCCTCTGTCATAAAACCTTGCGACCAAGCATCTTTTTTTAAGAAATAACCAATTTCTGCTTCTTTTTTGATTTCATCGATTTTTTCAAATTTAATGGAGCCAATCATTTCCTGATTTCCTTGGAGACAAATTGCCCAAACACCTAGAGGAGCCTTCATAAAATAGTTAGCAAGTGCGTACTGACTTTCTTCCAAACTTGCTTGACTGGGAAAAATAAACTGCAAATTCTCAGGGTTTGAAGCAATCTCGAAAAACGCTTGACTGTCACTAAAAAAGAAAGGACGCAAATACAAGCGCTCCGTTTCAAAAAAAGAAAACATTGCTAATTTGGTCCAAATATTCATAATCACCTCAACGGCTTAGTCTTCAACGAGTGTAATATCCGCTCCAAGACTACGCAATTTTTCAATAATATCTGAGTAGCCACGAAGGATAAACTCAATATTCGTAATTTCAGTCTGGCCCTGAGCCATCAAACCAGCGATGACAAGTGCAGCACCAGCTCGCAAGTCTGTAGCTTTTACACTTGCCCCGTGTAACTTACGACCACCGTTGTAAATAATGTGATCGTTTGTAGTCGTAATATCCGCATCCATTTTTGCTAACTCAAAGACATGATTAACACGTTTCTCATAAATCGTATCAATAATAGTTCCACGACCTTGGGCAGTTAGTAAAAGTGGCGTGATAGGCTGTTGCAAATCGGTTGCGAACCCTGGATAGGGAGCTGTTTTGATATTGATGGCCTTTAAACCAGACTGTTCTTCAACGAAGATACTGTCTTCTGAGACCGTCATACGAACGCCCATTTCCTCTAGTTTGGCGATAAAGCCTTCTAAGTGTTCATAGAGAACGTTGTTAATACGAATTCCTTTTCCTACCGCTGCAGCAAGTGAAATATAAGTTCCAGCTTCGATACGATCTGGAATTACTTGGTGACGAGTCCCATGTAGTTTCTCGACACCATCAATAATGATAATATCAGTCCCTGCACCACGAATATGGGCCCCCATGTTGTTCAAAAGGGTAGCAACATCGATAATTTCCGGTTCACGAGCCGCATTTTCAATGACAGTACGTCCCTTAGCTTTAACCGCAGCAATCATGGTGTTAATCGTTGCTCCAACGCTAACGGTATCCATGTAAATACTTGCGCCATGAAGCCCCTTACCTTGGGCAGATAAATTCATATTATCTCCCTCATAGCTGACCTTAGCACCCATGGCTTCAAAGGCTTTTAAGTGAAGATCAATCGGACGAGGTCCCAGATCACATCCACCAGGAAGTCCAACTGTAGCTTCACCAAAGCGACCTAAAAGACTTCCGTAGAAATAATAAGAAGCACGCAAGCTATTAATCTTGCCATAAGGCATAGGAATGTTCTGAACACCTCTTGGATCAATCTCCAAGACATCCTCATAACGCTTAACAGTCGCCCCCATAATTTCCATGATTTCGACAAGACTAGCAACGTCTGAAATATCTGGAACACAATCTAAAGTGACAATATCATCTGATAAGATAATAGCTGGAATAAGCGCTACAACACTATTTTTAGCACCACTAATGGTGATCTCACCTTGCAATGGACGTCCACCATTGATGACAATTTTTCTCATGTTTTACTCTTTCAAAATTTACTAAAAAGGTCTTTTCGTTCTATTATACCATAATTTTCAGTTTTTTCCCATTCCTATTTACTAAATACCATTCCATTTTGATAAAAAAAGACCTATCACTCAAGCTTTTCAGCCTGAAATGATAGGTTTTTGTGTTAGATTAACGTACTGTACGGATACGCATTGTGTTTGTACGAACAGCTTCTCCAAGTGGCACACCTGCAACGATAACGATATCGTCACCAGATTCTACCAAACCTTGCTCAACTGCAATTCTTTCAGCGAGATCAAACATATCATCAGTGTTTGATGGGCGATCAGTTGTTACTGGGATAACTCCCCAGTTAAGCATCAAACCACGCTGAGTCAATTCATCGAAAGTGATTGCCAAGATATCAGCATCTGGACGGTATTTAGAAATCAAACGAGCAGTGTGACCTGTCTTAGTAAGAGTAACCACCAACTTGATATTCATAGAGTTTGTTGCATCCTTAACAGCTGAAGCCATAACCTCAGTCTTAGAATTACGTGACAAGTTAACAGACGACAAGCGACCGTATTCTTTTAAAAGAGTTTGAGCGTTCTTGTCAATTGTAGCCATTGTTGTTACTGACTCAAGTGGGTATTTACCGTTTGCAGATTCACCTGAAAGCATTGTAGCGTCGGTTCCGTCGATAACAGCGTTAAACACGTCTGATACTTCTGAACGCGTTGCACGTGGTTTTTCAGTCATAGTTTCAAGCATGTTTGTTGCTGTGATAGCGACTTTACCAGCTGCATTTACTTTTGTGATAATCATTTTTTGGTAAACTGGAACCATTTCGAATGGTACTTCGATACCCATGTCACCACGGGCGATCATGATACCATCAGCTACTTCAAGGATTTCATCCAAGTTATCGATACCTTGTTGGTTTTCGATTTTCGCAAACAATTGAACGTGACCATTACCAGTTTCTTCACAGATTGCACGAACTTCTTCAACGTCTTTCGCAGTACGTACAAATGAAATCGCGATGAAGTTGATACCTTGTTCAAGACCGAAACGGATATCATCGTTATCACGTTCAGCAAGAGCTGGGAAAGGAATTTTAGTGTTAGGGATGTTTACACCTTTTTGTTTAGCGATAATTCCGTCGTTTTCAACTTCAACTTCAAACTCACGAGTTGCATCGTCTTTTGCAACAACGCGAAGACCCAATTTACCATCGTCAACCAATACTTGACGACCAACTTCAACATCATCGTAGATATCAAGAGCACCAGCAACGTTCAAAGCAATCACTTCACGAGTTGATTTGATTCCTTGTTTAGTTGCAACACGGATTTTTTCACCAGTTTTGTAAGAGTACTCTTTTGCGTCACCTTCAAACAATTCTGTACGGATTTCAGGTCCTTTAGTATCAAGAAGGAAACCAACTTTTTTACCTGCAAGTTTTTCGGCAAGTTTAACAGTTGCCATACGCTCACCTTGTTCTTGGTGGTCACCGTGTGAGAAGTTAAAACGGAAAGTGTTTGCTCCTGCTTCAATCAGTTTAGCAATGTTTTTAGCTGAAGCTTCAACATCAAGTTTTTCACCCCAGTATCCGTCTTCACCGAATTTTTTACCACCACGGATTTCAACCGCAGGACCTAAAGTTGCAACGATTTTTACACGTTTGTTCATGATTTTTGTGACTCCTTTATATAATTCGACCTTTTATGGTCATGTTACCAAATTAATGAAAGTTGATTAGGACAAGCTCTTGTTCAAAGCAGAAAGTTCAAGATCAGCTTTATGAGGGTTGTTAACAATAATCTTACCTTCTGCAGTTAAGCTAAACAAAGCTCCTTCTTCTGCTGTACCAAGGATTGGATTCTCAACCATTTTTTCGTTACGGATACCAACAGCGACACCACCGATTCCTTGTTTAAGGAGTTTAACAGCGTGTGCCCCCATGCGTGATGCCAAGACACGGTCACGCGCAGTTGGTGATCCACCACGTTGGATGTGACCAAGTTCTGTTACACGAAGGTCACTAGTGTCTCCTGCTTCTTTTAGTTTTTGACCAAATTCAGCTGCTGACATAACACCTTCTGCCAAAACGATAATGTTGTGTTTTTTACCGTGCTCATAACCAGCTTTGATACTAGCTACGATATCTTCCATCTTGAAGCCTTCTTCAGGGATGATAATTTCATCAGCACCAGTTGCGATACCAGCCCAAAGAGCGATATCACCAGCGTTACGTCCCATTACTTCAACAACGAAAGTACGACGGTGACTTGATGATGTATCACGAATCTTATCAATCGCATCCATTGCAGTCGTAACTGCAGTATCAAATCCGATTGTAAAGTCAGTACCCACGATATCGTTATCGATTGTACCTGGAAGCCCAATAGCAGGGAATCCATGCTCAGTCAAGCGCATAGCTCCGTGATAAGAACCGTCTCCACCGATAACAACGACACCTTCGATACCGTGTTTTTTCAACTGCTCAATCCCTTTAAGTTGACCTTCAAGTTGTGCAAACTCAGGGTAGCGAGCAGAGTGAAGGAAAGTACCACCACGGGAAATGATGTCTCCTACTGAAGCAGCATCAAGTGGATAAATTTCACCGGCAACCATACCTGCGTATCCATCATAGATACCAAAAACTTCCATTCCTTCTGAGATTGCTTGGCGAACTACCGCACGGATGGCAGCATTCATACCAGGGGCGTCTCCACCACTGGTTAAAACAGCAATACGTTTCATTTGGTTATGCTCCTTTTTCTTTTAACATTCTTACTGATTATACCACATTTAATTGGAAAATTCTTCTATTTTCCGTATTTTTAGCGATAAATCGTTTTCATAGCAATTCCCTCTAATTTTTCCTCTAGAGCAGAATCTTTTCTTACAAAATGTTGTGTAGAAACAACCGTTTTTTGTTCTTCTTCATACCTGATAATGACAGGGATTGGGCCTTTGTATTGTTCTAGAATATTTGAAATCTCTTTATCATTTTCATGATTTTTAACTTGAATCCAGAATCGTTCCGCCACTGCTTCTTTCAATTCTTGTGCAATCATTTGCAGACGACCATCTCGAGATTGAACTTTGCCATTGATGTAGTAAAATTTCCCTTCGGATAAAATGGAAGCAAATTTTCTATACTGGTCTGAAAATATAGTTACATCCAACCGAGACTTACTGTCATGAACCTGTAAAAAGGCCATACTCTCGCCTTTCTTGGTTCGAATCACTTTAATTTTTTGAACTTCAACTAGGAGAGTGGCTTGAGCTCCCTCGGTTAGATTAGCGATTGGCGTCGTCGGATATAGGGCTTGTTTGGCAAGAGTTTGGAGAGGATGGGCACTGATACCTACCCCAATCAGTTCCTGCTCTTTGTAAAATTTCTCTGCCTCAGTAAAATCATCAGCTTCAGTCCAACTATAATTTGTATCCGCAAAGAGTCCACCTAACTCCTCAACAAAGACAAATAAGTTTGGTAGGTTCACTAAGATTTTCTGGCGATTCTTGTCAAATTCATCAAAAAGTCCTAGTTCAACCAAAGGCGTCAAAAGCGACAATTTCTTGTAATTCTTGGGAAGACGTGTGACAAAATCTTCAATGCTTGAGAAAGGACGATTTTCAATAATCCAGTAAGACAAATCTCTTGGCATTCCCTTAATGGCTTTTATACCAAGATGGATTTTCTTCTGAGCAATTTTATCATGATAGGGAATGCTGTTGATTGCTAAGGGAGCTACTTCAAAGCCCATCTGCAATGCATCTACAATGTAATCACTGCTAGAATAGTTCAACATAACTTGAAAGAAAATAGCAGGATAGTGTGTCTTGAAATAAGCTAGTTGGAATGCCAGTGCTGAGTAGGCATAAGCGTGGGATCGGTTAAATCCATAGCCTGCAAACTTTTCCATCACTGCAAAAACTTGGTTGGCCTTTTCTTCTGTATGCCCCAATTTCATAGCTCCTGTGATAAAATCTTCCTTCATCAGATGCATCTCTTTGGCATTTTTCTTACCCATGGCACGTCTGAGAATGTCGGCTTTACCAAGACTGAATCCTCCAAAGCGTTGAGCTACCTGCATGACCTGCTCTTGATAGAGCATAATACCGTAGGTTGATGAAAGGATGTCTTCTAAGGCAGGGTCTAACACCGTCACCTTTTCTTTACCATGCTTACGAGCGACAAAATTATCAATATAATCACTAGCACCTGGTCTATTGAGGGATGTCGTTGCTACCACTTCTTCGAAGACTTGTGGTTTGACCCGTTTCAACAGTCGAATGGCTCCTGGTTGTTCAAATTGGAAAATTCCTTTCGTATTTCCAGCTGCAAAGAGGGCTAGAGTTTCTTTGTCTTCCAAATCAATCTCTTCGATTTTCAGATGAATACTTTCTGACTCAGCTAGTAATTCCTGCATTTTTTGGACAAAAGTTAGGTTACGCAGACCTAGGAAATCCATTTTTAAAAGACCATTAGCTTCAACTGCATGAGCATCATACTGGGTGATCAGCATGTCCTCACCGTATTTGAGCGGAATATAGTCCGTCAAATCTTGGTCACTCATAACGACCCCAGCTGCATGAATAGAAGTCTGACGAGGATACCCTTCAATCTTTCGAGCAATCTCAAAAGCTTTTTGGTATTCAATCTTACTATTGATGACCTGCCTAAACTGCAAATTTTTTTCATAGGCTGTCGTTAGCGTATCTCGGAAACTGATTTTTTTCGTAATATTTGTTAATTCGTACTCTAGAACGCCATAGCGTTTGAAAACATCACGAATTGCTTGTTTTGCTCCAAAGGTCGAATAAGTGACAATCTGTGCCACATGTTGACTACCATAGCGATCACGAACATAACGAATGAACTCTGGTCTATAAAGGTCTGGAATGTCGATATCGATATCGGGCATGGTATAGCGCTCACGATTTAAAAAGCGCTCGAAAATCAAGTTCTTTTCAACCGGATCAATTCCTGTAATATCCAGTGAGTAAGCCACCAGACTACCAACCGCAGAACCACGACCCATTCCCATATAGTAGCCTTGGGAGCGTCCAAAACGGAGCAAATCCCAAACTACAAGAAAATAGTCGTCAAATCCCATATCATGAATCACAGCTAATTCCTCATTCAGTCGCTCATGATAGATAGCTGAGGTTAGCCCCTTGTCAATCAAGCCATTCTCAGCTCTTGCTCGAAGCTCTTCCACCGCTGGTCTTTCAGGATTAAAGCGAGGAAGTTTTAAACTTGGGTCGATTTGATAGCTTACATTCTCTATCAAATTCTGGAGATTGGCAAGCGCCTGAGGGAAGCGATTTTTAAACCGAGCTTCTAAATCTGAGGCAGGTAAAAAAATCCCTTGTTGTGAATGCACATCTACTTCTCTCAGGCTAACATTGTCCTTGACTGCTGACAAAATTTGCAAAACCTGTAGGTCTTCTTTTTCAAAAGAGTTGACTTGGTAGAGTGGAAGAATGGGTCTGGTAAAGACTTCTTGAGGAGTATCTGGACTAACACCGATAAAAAAATCAACCCCCAAATCCAACTGTTCGACCCCATTAAAATAGGGAACAATAATAGCAACATCTTCGAGGTGGGAGGTGAAGTCAGACCAATTTTTCCGTCCAGTCATTTTTAAAGTGGATAACTTCATCAACTCTTGATAACCTTTAGTGGATAGGGCTAGAAAACGGAAAGAAATATTCTCCTCATCTTTGATCAAGGACATTTCAAGACCAATTAAAGGTTGGATTCCATATTTTCGAGTCACTTCTAAAAAATGATAAGCCCCATAGAGATTATCCACATCCATGATAGCAAGGTGAGAATAGCCATACACTTTAGCTGTTTGTACATATTTTTCAATCGAAACCACACTTTCCATAAAACTATAAACAGTCTTGGTGTCGAGCTGTGCAATCATTTCTTCTCCTCCTTGCTTTCGTTTTACTACTATTATACCATTTTAAGTTTTAAGTTGGATATTGAAGCTACTCTGCTCTTTCTTTTCAATATTATCAGTAACAAACTTCTTCTCTTCTTCTCTTCTTATTTTCTTACTGTTAAATTCTTCATTTCTCAGAGGAAAGAAATAAAAAATTAATATCATATGATAGTTTTAAATGTAAATTTAGATATATTTATACCAAACGAAGTATAACAAAGATAGGAGCTATATGCAGTTTTACATATAAAAATCTCTAGAAAAAGGCTTACTTCTATGGTATTTATTCAGCATTTTATAATAACTTACCAAATAGATATGCTGGTTTAAGAAATTTATTTCATTTAAGTTTATTTATTCCATTTTTCCCTCTTTTTTGATATAATAAATCCAGTCTGTTTTCAAAGGAGAGAAACATGCGTTTTAATCAATTCAGCTACCAACCAACCACTAGTTCTCAACAATTTGAGGAACTAGAAGGTCTTGGTCTAAAACTGTCACCCCAACTGTCCTTAAAAAGACAGTTTGAAGACTTCATTCGTTGGAGTTTTTTCACTTATTCTAACACGGATTATGCCTTATCGACTTTGGCTGCGGATAAAGAAACAGATTTAGTAACTTTTTTCCAGTCAGACCGTGAGTTAACTACGGAGATTTTCTACACAGTCGTTTTTCAACTTTTAGGATTTAGCTATCTTGTTGACTTTGAGGATGCCGAACAGTTTCGTAAAGAAACTGGTTTTCCTATTGTTTATGGAGATCTCATTGAAAATCTTTATCAGTTACTCAATACGAGAACGAAAAAAGGAAATACGCTTATCGATCAGCTTGTTAGTGATGGACTCATTTCAGAAGACAATCACTACCACTACTTTAACGGTAAGAGCTTAGCAACCTTCTCTACTCATGATGTCATTCGTGAAGTCGTGTATGTCGAGAGTCGTGTGGATACTGATAAAGACGGACTCCCTGACTTAGTCAAGGTCAGCATTATTCGCCCGCGTTATGATGAACAGATTCCTTCAGTCATGACTGCCAGCCCTTATCACCAAGGGACCAACGATAAAGCCAGTGACAAAGCTCTCTACAAAATGGAAGGAGAGCTTGAGGTCAAACCGCCCCACACCATTGAACTTGAGGAACCTAAGCTGAATTTAGTCGAACCTCATGGTCAAGCAGAAGTCGTCTTAGAAGCTGAAGAAAAGCTATCTCATATCAATAGCTCATACACACTCAATGACTACTTCCTCCCACGTGGATTTGCCAATCTCTATGTATCAGGTGTTGGAACCAAAGATTCTCAAGGTCTCATGACCAATGGGGACTACCAGCAGATTGAAGCTTATAAAAATGTCATTGATTGGCTTAATGGTCGTTGTCGTGCTTTCACGGATCACACGCGCAAACGTCAAGTTAAGGCTGACTGGTCAAACGGGAAAGTCGTAACAACAGGAATTTCCTATCTCGGCACCATGTCTAATGGTCTCGCCACCACTGGTGTTGATGGCTTAGAAGTGATCATTGCGGAAGCAGGTATTTCCTCTTGGTATAACTACTATCGGGAAAATGGTCTGGTGACCAGCCCAGGTGGATACCCAGGTGAGGATTTTGACTCACTTGCTGAATTGACCTACTCCCGCAACCTCCAAGCTGGTGACTATATTCGTGGCAATGAAGCTCATCAAGCAGACTTAGAAAAGGTAAAAGAACATTTAAATCGCAATACTGGTGACTACAATCAGTTTTGGCATGACCGCAACTATCTGCTCAATGCTCATAAGGTTCAAGCTGAGGTCGTCTTTACACATGGTTCCCAGGATTGGAATGTCAAACCTCTTCATGTTTACCAGATGTTTCATGCCCTTCCTAACCATATCAATAAGCACCTCTTTTTCCATCATGGTGCCCATGTCTATATGAATAACTGGCAGTCGATTGACTTCCGAGAGTCCATGAATGCCTTGTTAAGTAAGAAATTGTTAGGACTTGACTCAAGCTATCAACTTCCGACTGTCATCTGGCAGGACAATACCGAACCGCAAAGATGGCAAGGTCTTGATGACTTTGGCAAACAGGATGAACTGCATACCTTCTCTCTTGGTAATGAGGAAAAAGTGATTCAAAACCATTATGATCAAAAAGATTTTGAGCGTTATGGCAAGACTTACCAGACCTTTAACACTGAACTTTACCAAGGAAAAGCTAATCAGATCACCATTGACCTTCCAGTAAGTCAAGACATTCACTTAAATGGGCGAGTGGAGCTGAAACTTCGTGTCAAATCGAGTACGAACAAGGGCCTATTATCAGCCCAACTGTTAGAACTTGGACAAAAGAAATATCTACAGCCTTATCCAGCTATTTTAAGTGCTAGAACCATTGATAATGGTCGTTACCATATGTTAGAAAATCTCTGTGAACTACCATTCAACCCAAGTGCCCAACGTGTCCTCACCAAAGGCTACCTTAATCTTCAAAATCGAACCAATCTCTTGACGATTGAAGAAATCCAATCAAATGAATGGATGGACTTCAAGCTAGAGCTTCAACCAACTATCTACAAACTTAAAGAAGGAGATACTCTCCGTTTGGTTCTCTACACAACAGACTTTGAGATTACAATTCGAGATAATACAGACTATCAGTTGACTGTTGATTTAGCACAGTCTAGTCTTATCCTACCTTGTCAAAAGGTATAATGTACCAGACTTTCAATATGGAAGTATTCAAAGGAAAAGTCCATGAATTTGACCATTGAACTTCCTATAATCAAAGTTTTCCACTTGAACAGTCGAATCAAACATAAACTTTGTATCAAATTCAGTTCAAATAAGATTTTTTAGAAGCTCCTAGATGGAACTTGGACAAAAGATACTAACACCCCTAACCAACATGTGTCACCATTTCTCATATACGCTACTAGACAGCATGTTGAAAATCTCTGTGAATTGACATTTATAGGAAATTCACAACAAGCCGTGACAAAATGCTACCTAAATTGAATGATTCACTGTCATTAAAGAACATCAATGTAGATAAACCGATTGCTACCCAGTTTATCTGCGCGAAACTAGTGACAAGTTAAAAGAAGGAGATTCTCTCCGTCTAGTTCTTTATCCTACTGACTTTGACATCATCATACGTGACAATACCGCCTACCACCTGACTGACGTTTGCGTTCAGTCCACGCTACTGTACCTTGTAAAAGGAGTACTTACTTTATGAACAAATCAGAACACAGACACCAACTTATCCGCGCCCTCGTTTCAAAAAACAAAATCCATACTCAAGCTGAATTACAAGCCTTATTAGCGGAAAATGATATCCAAGTTACTCAGGCTACCTTATCACGCGATATCAAAACCATGAACCTTTCAAAAGTGCGCGAAGAAGATAATTCTTATTATGTGCTGAATACAGGTTCTATCTCCAAGTGGGAAAAACGTCTTGAAAATTATATGGAAGACGCTCTTGTTATGTTGCGTCCTGTGCAACACCAAGTTATTTTGAAAACTTTACCCGGTTTAGCCCAATCGTTTGGATCTGTAATTGATTCCTTGGCCTTTCCAGATATCGTTGCAACCCTTTGTGGAGACGATGTCTGCATGATTATTTGTGAAGATGCTACAAAAGCGCAAGCTTGTTTTGAAAGTCTTAAAAAATATGCGCCACCATTTTTCTTTAGTGAATAAAACAAATCCCGTGATCAAAAGATCACGGGAATTTTTTATTTCTTTGACTGTGTTTCTTCTTTCTTTGTACGTGCCAATCTAAGAGCACGTTTTGGATTGAGACGATTAAACAATTCTTCTAGTTTCTTTTCATTCCACACATCTGCTGCAGAAACAAAATTTCCATCTGCATCTCGGAATGATATCGGTTTATCTCCCATATCAATCTCCTAGTCTACAAATTCAAATTCAAATTTACCAATTCGGACCAAATCGCCATCTTTAGCTCCACGCGCACGAAGGGCTTCGTCAACTCCCATACCACGAAGCTGGCGAGCAAACTTCATGATCGATTCGTCACGGTCAAAGTTGGTCATGTTAAAGAGTTTCATGAGTTTTTCACCAGAAAGTACCCATGTCGCATCATCATCACGACTAATCTCAAAGGCTTTTTCTTCCTCGTCAAAGCCATAGTAAGCCTCTTCTTCCATATCGGATTCATCATAAATTGGGAATTCTGGAGTCTTGTCTAACAACTCGGCTGTCGCGTCCAAAAGAGTCGCCAAGCCTTGCTTGGTCAATCCAGAAATTGGGAAGATGGCTGGAAGTTCCTCAAACTCGTCGTAGTTTGCTGCTAACTTTTCCTTGAAAGTTTTAAGATTTTCCTGACTTTCAGGCATATCCATCTTGTTGGCCACGATAATCTGTGGACGTTCCATGAGACGAAGGTTATAGGATTCTAATTCCTTATTGATAGCAAGGTAATCCTCATAAGGATCACGTCCTTCGCTAGCTGACATATCGATGACATGGAGGATAACTCGTGTACGTTCAATATGACGGAGAAACTGGGTTCCAAGACCAACCCCTTGACTAGCCCCTTCAATCAAACCTGGAAGATCTGCTACTGCAAAAGATTCACCTGACTGCGTACGAACCATACCTAGATTAGGGACAATGGTCGTAAAGTGGTAAGCACCGATTTTAGGTTTAGCTGAAGTGATGACACTGAGTAAAGTTGACTTCCCAACTGATGGAAAACCAACTAGACCAACATCTGCTAGAATCTTCAATTCCAGTTGCAACTCACGTTCCTGACCCGGCTCTCCATTCTCAGAGATTTCAGGTGCAGGATTTTTGGGAGTGGCAAAACGGATATTTCCACGACCACCTCGACCGCCATGAGCCACGATAAATTCCTGACCATGTTCAATCAAGTCTGTAATGACTTTTCCTGTTTCCGCATCACGTACAGTAGTCCCCTGTGGTACGCGAACACGAAGATCTTCTGCACCACGTCCGTGCATTCCTTTGGTCATCCCTTTTTCACCAGAATCAGCCTTGAAATGACGGTTATAACGGAAATCCATCAAGGTACGTAAGCCTTCGTCTACCACGAAAACAACATTACCTCCACGTCCACCATCACCACCCCAAGGACCGCCATTAGGGACATATTTTTCACGGCGAAAGGCAACCATGCCGTCGCCACCATTACCAGCCTTGACCTTAATCTTGGCTGTATCTAAAAACATACTCATATTTTCTTCTCACTTTAAAAAGGCTGGGGAGAACCCAGTCATTAGTTATTGTTTCTATCCTCGTAGCTTGCTTAAAATCTACTAAAAGCTCCAAGCGCAGTTGCAAAGATACCAGCAAGGGTTACAAACAACATGATGAGCACGACAACAAGTGTCACCTTTTCAAACAAAGTTTTTTTACGTTTTCCGTTATCTCCAAAAGCCATAACTTCTCCTTTTTCTATATAATTCTAATTTAATATTCTGTAGAAACAGGTGCAATTGCCCACAAAATCAAGTAAGCCAGAACCCCTGCTCCATAACAAAAGGCTAGAACTCCCCAAATCACACGGACAATCGTCGGATCAATATCAAAATAGTGGGCCACTCCTGCGCAAACGCCTCCAATTTTCTGATCTTTGCCACTTCTCATTAGTTTTTTCATTTTTTCTTCCTCTTATTCTATTATTTGAATTCGTCTCTCCAATAATCTCTGATGCTAGACAATTGTTTTCGAGACGCTCTTAAAATACGCTTGGATTCTTTTACTGGGCTTGTAACAGCCTGTTGAGGTAGATAGAGAATCGTTTTTAAGAAGCGCTGAGTGACAGGCTGTCCATCATGTAACTCATGTTCAAAGTTATTTGAGATAATAGCATCAAGGTAAAACTCATGAACTCGTTTCCCAAAATTCTCAGCCGAAATATCGTACAACTTATCCGCCAACTTTTGTTCAGTCATATCAGGAGTAGCGATCAATGCTTCAAGGATAGCGCCCGCAAGCTCTCGTTCTCCATAGTAGAGGGTCCCAAACATTTTATCATTGATCAGATTTTCAAGATAGGGATTGCCATGAGCGATAACAGGCGTTCCACTGGCTAGACTTTCTAGATAGGTTAAACCCTGAGTTTCACTCGTAGATGCTGAAATAAAGAAATCAGCTGCTTTATAGTACAAGGCTGTCTCACTTGGAGCAATCATACCTGTAAAAATCACATGTTTTTGTATGTTTAATTTCCCTGCTTGTTCTTTCAGACTGTCCAGATAAGGTCCGTCCCCAGCAACAACCAACTTCACCTTGTCTTCTTCTTTCAAAACCTGCGCAAAGGCAGCTAAGACTGCTTGGATATTCTTCTCAAAGGAGATACGAGAAAGACTCAGCAACATTTTCTCGCCTTCCTGAATACCTAACTTCGAACGAAGTTCTTGCAAGTTTTCCTCTTTGATCTCAGGTCGTTCAAACTTAGCCAGCTCAATTCCAGTTGGGATGACACGCTTTTCAACCTTAACTTTGTATTTCGATAAAAGGTCACGAACAATCTCACTAGGGCAAATTACGCCATCTACATCATGAAGAAAGCCTCGCACCAAATATTTTACCATACTCGGACGAATTAGCATGCCCTTAGCAATGTAATGCACATAGTCTTCATACTGGGTATGGTAGGTATGAATAACTGGAATTTTCAATTCTCTCGCAATCCAAATCCCTAACAAACCAAGAGAAAATTCTGTCTGGGTATGAATGATATCGAGTTGATACTGCTTGGCAATTTCAAGCGCCTTTGTAAAACCTCGGTAGGCAAATCGTCGATCCTTAAACGCAAAGAAAGGGACACTCGGAATGCGAATAATTTGCCAATCCTCGTATCGGTTCACGTCTTTATCAGTCGTTGTAAAGATAAAAACTGCATGTCCTTGCTTTTCAAGCTCAGTTTTCAAGGTCCGTATACTAGTCGCAACCCCGGAAACTTGAGGGAAATAGGTGTCTGTAAATAAACCAATTCGCATAAATTACCTCACTTTTTGCCCAAAGCAGCCTGTTCTCGATAAAATTTTAACCAGATTTCCAACAAATGCTCCTCAGAGTACTCTTTGGAAATCTCACGAGCTTTTTCTTTCAAGTCCTTTAAGGCTTCAGGGTCATTCTTGTATTCTAGGATTGCTTCTCTCATCTCGGAAACATCACTTGTAGCACGATAATTCCCATCAAGAATAACCTTATACAGATCCAAATCTCTTAACATAATAGGAGCCTCGCAACTAGCGGCCTCTAAGATAGTCATAGGGAATAATTCATTGTAACTTGGTAGCAAGAATAGATCCGCCATAGCGTAAAGTTCCCGCATCCGTTCCGGTGACACAATTCCAGGGAAAATAAGATTTTTGGGTGGATTGTCCATTATCTTCTTGTAGCGTTCATAACCATCTGTCATCCCACCAAATGAAAAACCACCTGCCCAGATAAAGGTAATTTCTGGCAATTCCTCAGCAAGACGGATAAAATCATCAATTCCTTTACGTTTCTGAACCTGACCCGCACCGATTACGACAAACTGATCTTCCGCAAGATCCATTTCCTTCCGGAGTTGTGCAACCTGTTCAGCTGGTAATGGATGCCATTTTTCTTTGTTTACAAAGTTTGGAATGTAAGTTACTTTTTCACGCGGAATACCAGCAGCCACCAAATCCTCGATAAACATGGGATTGACCACCACCAAGTGTTCCATTCGGTTGTAAAAGGAAAAAACATAGCGTTTGACAATTCCTTTTAGGAAAAATGGAATCTTTAAACTCCCCTCAAGCGTATCAGGCAAAAAATGCACATAGCCAATTTTTCTCCCAGAGCGTTTCTTTTGGAAAGTAGATAAATAATAAGGGAAATCAATGGTATGAAAGTGAGTTACATCTGCCTCAACAGGAAGATTCTCTGTAACAATCAACTGGTCTTTGGCATCACGGTGAAGGAGACTAACCAATTCTCTATATGCTCCTGACACTCCTTGACCAGCTACTTTTTCACTTGAACTCAGCATATTAATACGCAATTTTTCGTTTTCCATACCTTTCATTATACCATTTTATTTCTAGAAAATCAGCAAAAGAAAGAAGAGACCATAGGAAAAAGGATAAATTCACCCTATTTTCCAATCGTCTCTCGCATTATTCTTAGTCTTTATTTAATTCCTAGGGCGATACGCGCGTATCGGCTCATTTTTTCAACTGTCCAAGCTGGATACCAGACCAATTTAACTTCGGTATTGGTTACCTCAGGCACATCTGTCATCGCATCGTGTATCTGGTCTGTCAAAAGGTCAGCCAGTGGGCAGCCCATAGTTGTCAAGGTCATATCAATTTCAGTGTGACCTGTTTCACCATCAAAACGAATTTCATAAATTAAACCTAGGTTGACAATATCAATCCCCAACTCAGGGTCGATGACTTCTTCCAAAGCATTTAAAATGCGTGTTTTGATCGTTTCGATTTGCTCTTCTGTATAAGCCATGTTATTCCTCACTCTTAGTCTTCAATAAAATCACGAAGGGGTTTGCTGCGACTTGGTTGACGCAATTTTCTCAAAGCCTTGGCCTCAATCTGACGGATACGCTCACGAGTCACGTTAAAGACTTTACCAACATCTTCAAGAGTACGCATTTTCCCATCGTCCAAACCGAAACGAAGACGCAGAACGTTTTCTTCACGGTCTGTAAGAGTATCCAAGACTTCATCCAACTGCTCACGCAAAACGATTCGAGTTGTGTAGTCTACTGGATTTTCAATCACTTCGTCTTCGATAAAGTCCCCAAGATGGCTGTCGTCCTCTTCACCAATCGGTGTTTCAAGTGATACAGGCTCTTGGGCGATTTTCAAGATTTCACGGACCTTGTCAGGTGTCATATCCATACGCTCAGCGATTTGTTCAGGAGTTGGATCTTGGCCCAATTCTTGAAGAAGATTACGTTGTTCACGAACAAGCTTGTTAATCGTTTCAACCATGTGAACAGGGATACGAATGGTACGAGCCTGATCAGCGATGGCACGAGTGATTGCCTGACGAATCCACCAAGTTGCATAGGTAGAAAACTTAAAACCTTTTGAATAGTCAAATTTGTCCACGGCTTTCATCAAGCCCATGTTTCCTTCTTGAATCAAATCAAGAAACTGCATACCACGACCTACGTATCGCTTCGCAATCGAAACTACCAAACGAAGGTTGGCTTCTGCAAGACGCTGTTTGGCTTCGATATCACCAGCTTCAACAGCTAAAGCCAATTCTTTTTCTTCTTCATTGGTCAAGAGAGGAACAACCCCAATTTCCTTCAAATACATACGGACAGGGTCATTAACCTTGGCAGAGGTTGAGCCAATCAAGTCCTCATCACTAAGTTCAGGCTCTTCTTCTGTACTAAGCACACGTGCACTTGGATTTCCTTCGTTGTCTGTGATAGAAATGCCAGCATCCTGAATCCGTTGCAAAAGGTCTTCAATGCCGTCTGCATCGAGGGTGAAAGGAATAACCAGACTTGAATTGATTTCATCATCTGTTGCTGTTCCTGTTTTTTTGTGGTTACGGATAAAGTCTGCTACTTGCACATCAAATGTGGTTACTTCTTTTTGTTTTGTTGCCATTATTACTCCATTCTTCTCTTTTGGGAAATCAATCGTTGCAATTCTTCCAAGGCTGTGTCTGTATCTCCTACATGGCTAGCTTCCTGCACTTTCTTTTTAATTCTTAAGTTGTCCTTGCTGAGGAGGGCACGGTTTCGAGTCGCTTCGACTTCCGCTAGCTCTTGAGGCGATATCTCAACTGGCAAATCCAAGCTAAGCACGTGGTACCAAGCATTTTCAACCTCAGGCGTCTGATGAGAAAGCTCCTCTGAGCCGATTTCTCCCTGCTCACTTAATAATTCGTAAAGAATCTGAAATTCTGGGGTATCAAAGAAAAAATCTTCTCTTAATCGGTAGTCATTTAGAACAACTGGATTCTCAGCCATCCTATAGAGGAGATGAGCCTCTGCTCTCATGACTGCTGTCAGTTGCCGCGTTACAGGTAAACTAATCGCTGCTGGAGGTTGCTCCTCTTTGACTCTTTCCTGCCTCTGAACAATGCGACTTTCATTTACTATCTGTTCCACCTGCTGGTAATCAAACGAAGGTAGATTATCCGCCAGAATGTGGATATAAGAATTCTGGGCAGTGATAGACTTTTCTTTGGCGATTAGGGGTGCAATCTTTTCAATGAACTCGATTTGCGCCTGCAAGTTATCACTATTTTCTGGCTTGAGCTGGTGAATATAGAACTCTATAGGACTGATCCGAGTCTTGGTTAAAAGGTAAGCCAGATCTTCAGGAGAATTCTTTTGCAAATACTCATCTGGGTCCATGGCATCAGGTACTCGAACAACCTCCACTGAGAAGTCTTTTAATTCCTCTAGAGCCTTGGCTGTTGCTGCCTGCCCTGCCTTGTCACCATCATAGCTGAGAACTATCTTTTTGGTAAAGCGTTTGAGGTGATCAACATGCTCCTTGCTTAAGGCTGTTCCCATGGAAGCCACAGCATTTTCTATACCAGCACGGTAGGCTGCGATCACATCCATGAAGCCTTCCATCAGATAGAGCTCTGTAATCTTACCTGTTCCCTTTTTTGCCTTGTCCAAATGATACAATTCGTAACTCTTGTTAAAAATTGCAGTCGAGCGACTATTTTTATATTTGGCAGTCTGACTGTCCGTTTCTTGCCAGATACGACCTGAAAATGCAATAACCTGCCCCTTGTCATTAGTCAAAGGAAAGATGATCCGTCCAAAAAAAGTATCATAAAATTGATTACCATCTGACAGATAAAACAAGCCCGAATCCAATAAATCCTTTTCCTCAAACTTGTCAGCCAAACGTTGATAGAGATAAGTTCTCTCTGCTGGAGCCAGTCCAATCTGGAAGTGCTTCAGAACATCGTCTGTCAATCCGCGTTTGTAGAGATAAGCCCTTGCTTCTTCTCCCATCTTTGTCGTCATGAGGATGGCATGGTAAAAACGGGCAGCTTCTTCATGCATATCATATAGAGCTTGATGAGGGGAAGCTTGTTGGGGACGAGACTGAACAGGCATAGCTAGTTGAATACCGACGCGCTCTCCTAAGAGCTGAACGGCTTCCATGAAGGACACGCCTTGGTATTCTTCGATGAACTTAAAGACATCTCCTGAGCGCCCACAGCCAAAACAGTGATAAAACTGCTTGTCTTCCACAACGTTGAAAGAGGGGGTCTTTTCACCATGAAAAGGACAGAGCCCTAAATAGTTCCGTCCAGCCTTCTGTAAAGAAATCACATCACCTATGACTTCCACAATGTTGGCATTGTTTTTGATTTCTTCAATGACTTGCTTGTCAACCATACACAATACCTCCATCTTATCATAGTTTCACGTAAACTAGTATAGCTTATTTCTGAAAAAAAGTAAACCATTTCATACGCTTTCCGTAATTCTCTTTGCCTTATTTTTCTAGATAGAAAGAGGAGATAAAAAACTCAGAAACACTTTCATGTTTCTAAGTTAATCCTCACTATTTTTTGATGAAATACAGGCTCATCTATTCAAATAATTGATAGTAGTCTGAAATTTTCATCTTGGCTTTTTCTTCTTTATTGAGGTCTTGGATGATACGACCCTCCTTCATGACTATCAGACGATTGCCATACTTCAGTGCATCTTCCATATGGTGGGTAATCATCAAGGCTGTTAGATGATCCTTGCTAACAAAGTCATCTGTTAACTCCATCAAAGCAACACTGGTCTTTGGGTCGAGAGCTGCTGTGTGTTCATCCAACAAGAGCAACTCTGGTCGCTTCAAGGTTGCCATCAAGAGACTCAAGGCCTGACGTTGACCACCTGAAAGAAACTCAATCGGAGTGTCGAGATGTTTTTCAAGACCATTTCCCACTTTTTCAATGGTTGTCTGAAACTCTTCCCGATGGCTTGAAAGTCTTCTAGGAAGGAGTCCTCTCTTCTCACCACGAAACTTGGCAATCAAGAGATTTTCCGCCACCGTCATACGGGGAGCCGTCCCCATCTTAGGATCCTGAAAGACACGAGACAAGTACTTAGCCCGCTTTTCAGGTGAAAAATGCGTCACATCCTCGCCCATGATACGGATACTCCCACTTGTTAAAGGTAAGGTACCTGCAATCGTGTTAAAAAGCGTTGACTTCCCAGCTCCATTTCCCCCTAGGATGGTAATGAAATCATGTTCGAAAATTTCAAGAGAAACATCATTCAGAATGATTTTTTCCTCGTCAAAGCCATTTGTGATGACCTTGGTAGCATTTTTTAATTCTACAATTGCTGTCATTTGCTAAACTTGACTCCTTTCAGGTATTTGCTTTTGAAGGTTGGAATCATGAGGCAAACTGCCAAAATCAAGGCGCTGTACAAACGAAGATAACTTGTATTAAACCCAAGAGCAATCACTCCCCAAACGAGGAATTGATAAGCAATAGACCCTACGACGATGGTCATGAGTCGCTCTGCCAGGGTCAAACTCTTGAACAAAACCTCACCAATAATCAAGCTAGCAAGCCCTACGACAATCACGCCAATTCCTCGAGAAACATCCGCGTATCCTTCTTGTTGAGCAATTAAGGCCCCTGCAAGCGCGATAATCCCATTTGAGAGAACCAAACCCATGAGTTCCATACGTCCCGTATTGATACCAAAGCTACGAGCCATATCAGGATTGTCACCTGTAGCGATGTAGGCCTGACCTAGTTTGGTATCAAGGAAAAAGAGCATGAGACCAATAACAAGAGCTACAAAGATTAATCCAGTCAGGAGTTGGTTAAGGTCTGAATCGAAAGGCAAGAAATCCTGAATTTGCTTGGTTCCAAGAAGCCCCAGATTGGCACGCCCCATAATCATGAGCATGATGGAATGGCAGGAAGTCATGACTAAAATCCCTGATAAGAGAGTTGGGATTTTTCCTTTGGTATATAAGAGACCTGTCGCCATTCCAGCTAGACAGCCCGCTCCTACTGCAGCTAAGGTCGCTAAAAACGGATTGACTCCCTGTGTTATCAAGGTTACAGCTACTGCTCCCCCAAGAGGAAAAGAACCTTCAGTAGTCATATCAGGGAAATTCAAAATTCGAAAAGTCATAAAGATTCCCAAACCTAAAATCGCCCAGACCATCCCCTGAGAAATAATGGATACTATCATAATCTTTCACTCATTTCTTTCTTTAGTAAAAATGGGAGGAGATGTGTCCAGCTCCTCCTTTATCTTTATTCAATCACTTGTCCTGCTTCTTTTAGAACGGACTCAGGAATGGTGATACCAAGTTCCTGCGCTAGTTTTTTGTTAATCACTGACTTACCAGTTGAAAAGACATTAACTGGCGTATCAGCTGGTTTTTCACCTTTCAAAACTTTGGCAATCATTTTACCAGTAGCCACTCCAAGATCGTGTTGGTCAACTACTACAGATGCTAATCCACCTGCTTCTACCATGGCAGTAGCACTTGGGTAGATTGGCTTTTTAGCTGTTTGGTTGCTTGAAACAACTGTTGAGAATGCTGATGCAATGGTGTTGTCAATTGGAACCCAAATCGCATCGACCTTACTTGTCATGACATTAACTGTTGAAGCAATTTCATTTGTTGATGGAACAGCAAATGTTTCGACTGTCAAACCTGCTTTTTCAGCATAAGCCTTGAATTCTTCTACCTGTGTTTTTGAGTTATCTTCGCTACTTGAGTAAAGAGCGCCGATTGTTTTGACATTTGGTGTCAAAGCTTTAATCAATTCCACTTGCTGTTCAGCAGGGTTGTGGTCTGATACCCCTGTTATGTTGCCACCTGGTTTTTTCAAATCTTTGACCAAGTTAGCACCGATTGGGTCTGTAATAGCAGCCATGATAACTGGTAGATCTTTAGTAGCACTTGCAAGTCCTTGAGCTGCTGGTGTTGCAATCCCAACAACTACATCGTTTCCATTTGCTACCAATTGTTTACTCATGGTTGCAACCTTGCTCTGATCGCCTTCAGAGTTCATAAAGTCGATTTTTACTTGGTCGTCCTTATAGCCTTCTTCAGCTAGTCCATCTTGAATTCCTTGGTAAATCAAGTCCAAGGATGGGTGACTAACAAATTGAAGGACACCAACCTTAGCAACCTTTTGCTCTTCCTTAGCTGCTGGCTTGTTCATTGATGAATAAATCAAGCTAGCCACCACCAATACTGCTAATCCAGCGACAATTCCAATCAAACGTTTATTTTTCATTTTTCTTTCTCCTTAATTCTTTTACCTTAATTTTTTAAATCACATCATCAAGCGATGCCATCGTTTAAATTCCAATATCTTTCCTCCTCATAGAAAAAGTCCTCACACAAAAAACTTGTGTGAGGACGTCGATGCGCGGTGCCACCTCAATTATAGGGAATATCCCTATCGCTCTTTCTCGCAATAACGAGTTGCACTGTAAGGTGTGCTCACCGAATTTTTATGATTTCAAATTCTTAAGTACATTCAGCCCAATTTCATCACTTTCATCTATCTGCTTTCACCAACCACAGACTCTCTAAAAAATGAGTATGATTACTTTCTGAATGTTTAAATTATATCATTTTTCAACTACTTGTCAAGCTTATTTTTAGAATTTTTTAAACAATTCAAAAACTTCCCCTTTATAAAAGAGGAAGTTTGTAGAATATCAGCCTGAATTACGCAAACCAGTTGCAATTCCGTTGATAGTTGTATGAATCAGTTTTTCTTCGTCAGCCGACAATTCGCCGCGACGTTGACGTTTGATCAACTCCAACTGGATGTAGTTCAGGATATTAAAGTAAGGCATACGATAGTTTAGACTGTCTTTTAGGTAAGAGTTTTCTGCCAAGAGTTCGTCATAACCTTCGATAGCTAAAATAACGTCCTTAGTCAACTGCCATTCATCTAAAATAGTGTAGTAGATAGCTTGTACTTCTTCGTCTTCACAGAGCTTGGCATATTCAAAAGCAATGTTCATATTAGACTTAGACAAGACCATGTCTACATTGGAAAGCAAAGATTGGAAGAAAGGCCAGTTTTGGTACATATCTCGAAGAAACTCGATATTCTTCGGATCTTGATCTATAAACTCTTTAAAGCTTGATCCAACTCCGTACCATCCAGGGAACATGACACGGCTTTGTGACCATGAGAAAACCCAAGGGATAGCACGCAAACCACCGATTTCAGTGATGGTCTTACGAGCTGCTGGACGCGAACCGATATTGAAGCTGGAAATAGCCTTGATTGGACTTGATTCAAAGAAATAGTCATAGAAATGTTCATTTCCAAAGACCAAATCACGGTAGATATCATAACTACGGTCTACTACTTGATCCATGATGGCTTCGTAACGATTTGACGTATTGGTATCACTCTTCTTCTTGGTAATCATACGGTTAATGGCTGCAGAAACCAACATTTCAAGGTTGTAATAAGCAGCATCTTTGTTACCGTATTTATTTCCAATGACTTCTCCTTGCTCAGTCAGACGGATACGGTCCTTAATAGACTTGAGCGGTTGAGATGTGATGGCTTCATAAGTTGGTCCACCACCACGACCCACAGTACCACCACGACCATGGAAGAAAGTAACCTTAACGCCAAATTCATCCCCAATAGCAGTCAGTTGTTGTTGCGCTTTATAGAGAGTCCAACATGAGGATAGGTAACCACCGTCTTTGTTACTATCAGAGTAGCCAAGCATGATTTCTTGGTAGTTGTCTTTTGAAGCAATCCATTTTTTAGCCAAAGGAAGAGAGAAATATCTTCTCATGGTTTCTTCTGAGTGATCCAAATCTTCAATCGTTTCAAAGAGAGGAACAATCTGAACGCGGGCTTTTTGGGCATCCACCAAGCCGACTTCCTTAAGCATAATGGCTAGCTCTAACATATCGGATACACTGGTTGCGTGCGAAATGATGGTTTGACGAATAACATTTTCACCCAGTTTATCCTTCAACTTGCGCGCAGCTTTAAAGATAGAGAGTTCTTTTTCAAGCAGTTCTGACTTTTCAGCATGAGTCGCTGAGAGGATACGAGGGTCTTCTTCCAACTCTTTTAAGAGGAGGGTACATTTTTCGTCTTCAGAAAGGTCGCTATAATGGTCGTTAATACCAGCTGATGCTAGCAATTCAGCCACACAGGCTTCGTGAACACTAGAATCCTGGCGCATATCAATAGAAGCAAGGTAGAAACCAAAAATTTCGACAGCTTGCATCAACTCGACAAATTCTCCTGAAATCAGGTATTTTCCTTTGTTCTCAAGGAGAGAGTCGCGAATGGCCAACAAATCTTGATAAAATTCATCTGCAGTGGCATATCTAGGTTGAAGGTCCTTGTCTTCAATGAGATAAGCCTTGGTTGCCTGCATCTTAGCTTGGACGTCAAAGAGGGCACGACGATAGAGTTCTTTTTCGCGATAAATGGAGTTATCTTGTGACTTCAGCGCCATCTCACGAACCTTGTCGCTGACATTCACGATGCTGGTTGACAGTGAAAATTCACGATAAAGATTATAAATCTTTTCATCATAGTAGTTCATGATGACTTCGCACTGAGTCAAGGCTGATTTGTTAAGAGTTTCCGCTGTTACGAAAGGATTTCCATCACGGTCTCCTCCGATCCACATCCCCATAGTAATTGGTTTTGGATGTTGGAGCTCGATACCTTGTTCTTTAGCCAATTTTTTATACTCAGCCGTTAAACGCGGAACAGCATTCAGGAAAGAACTTTGGTAATACTCCATCACGTTGGTGATTTCGTTGGTTACTTTCAATTTCTTCTCACGAATCATGTCCGTTTGCATGATAATTTCAATATAACGACGGAGATCCGTGTGCCATTTTTCTTTATTAATCAAACCGAGTTTGACATCACGGTACTTGCGCAAAAGCGTATGGATATGGTTGGTCAAATCCAGCATACTCTTGCGTTGTACTTGCGTTGGATGGGCGGTCAAGACAGGAACGACATTTAACTTTTCTAAAATTTCGGCTGCATTTTCTTTTTCAGCTACCATCTTAATCGTTGTAGATAGTTTCCCTAGATAGTCTTGGTCCACATTATTTTGGTGATTGATTTCATAGGCCAAATCCACATCCTCAGAGATATTAATCAAAAGTGGAAGGATAGAGAAATAGCGTGAAATGTAAATCATTTCTTCATTCGAAAGACTGGTCACTAGGTCATTTAACCCTTGATAATTCTCGCTAGTTGATAATTCCTTCAACTGGATAATCTTTTCAAAGGTTTCTGGCGCCAGCATATTTTTTGTGATATCTTCTAATAGCTCAGTCAGAATCAAGACTTCTTCTTGGACGACTGCTTTATTACTATAGTTTTCTAATTTTTGAAGAGACATATACTTTCCTTTCCATTCAATCCTTACAGATTTTCATCGGTTTGATTCTCGTATTCTCTGATAAGTTTGGCACGTTTTTCACTTGCATCAATGTTCAGTACAAGCGCGATGGCCACGGATAATACCAATAGACTGTTCCCACCTTGTGAAAGGAAGGGGAAGGTTACCCCTGTAGAAGGAATCAACCCTGAAATCCCACCAATATTGACAAAGACCTGAACAAGGATCATTCCTCCGACACCAATAGCAACCATGGAGTTAAAGGGATCCTTTGCTCGAATACCAACCAAGATGATTCGCAAAATCAAGAAGAAGAGTAAAGCCAAAATCATACTGGCTCCAACGAATCCAAACTCCTCGATGACAATCGAAAAGACAAAATCCGTATGGGCTTCTGGCAGATAACCACGCTTCTCGATGGAATTCCCTAGTCCCAGTCCGAACCAGCCTCCATTTACCATTGCATAGTAGGAATTTGCGAGCTGGTGTCCTGCACCCGCCAAGTCATTAAAGGGATTAAAGAAGGCACTAAAACGTTTAGCAACGTAACCAAATACAGGAATTTGAGAGAACTTTTCAACCCCAACAAAGCGAATGACAGACAAGACTAACATTGAGCTCCCTGCCAAGAGAGCCAGAATGGTCGAGAACCAACGATAGGCGATCCCACTTACGGTATACATGATGAGCGCCACCAAGACCAAGATGGTCGCATTTCCCAAATCTGGGAAAATTCCCAAGCTACCAATCAGAACCAGCAGAACAAAACGCCAGTCGTTAAAAGCTCGAGGTAGCCACTGATTCTGTGTCAAAACCTGGAAGTCATAAACCGCAATCTCATCTTGTTGTTTTGAAAATCGATGTGCCAGGTACCAGATGATGATAATCTTAAGGTACTCTGCAGGCTGAATCGTTACAGGTCCTACAGAAATCCATCCGTATGCTCCATTGACAGGTGTTCCGACCAGTCGTGCAAGAGCTAAAAGAACCATCTCCACAATCATTACGATAAAGATGAGACGTCCGTTTCTTAGGAAACCTAATTTTAATTTATAGATTAAGGCAATCAGAATCAAACTAGCTATCCAGAAGATCCCTTGGTTTCGCACCAATTGAAAAGCGCTTTTTCCTTCTTCGATCAAGGTTGCACTCGTTGTCGAATATACCACAATCAGCCCCAAAATCGATAAAAGGAAGTAAGGAATCAAAATGGAATAGTTTAGTAGGTGCCTTTTACTAATTTTCATATTTCACCACTCTAATAGGAACAGACGCTTCTGTTCCCAATTCCGTTTTATTTTCTAGTTTTGATTGCTATTATACCACTTTTTCAGAAAGAAAAAAACTCTTATCCTTTAATCCTTCGAATTTTACTCATTTTCCAGTATCAGGTATAAAAAAACAAATCTCTTTTGAGATTTGTTTTTTGCTTTCTTAGTTAGATGAAGAGCTGCTACTTGAGCTTGAGTCACCACCACCGATGTATTGGGTGAAGATGTTTTGGAATGATTGGTCTTTAACCTTGATGTTTGCTGCTTGCAATTCTTTACCAATTACTCCTTGAACAAAGGCTGAATCATTTTGTTTTTGAGTCAAGATAATGGTCTTCAATTTTTCTTTGTAATCCTCTATATTAGAAGATTTTTCTGTTTTCTTCGTTACTTTGATGATGTAGAACTGACTGCTGTAGGCTTGTGTCCCAGTAGCTGTAATCACATCAGAAACCCCATTCACATCCAAGGCAAAGGCTGCTTTCTTAACTTGTTCGGGAAGTTCTGTTGAAGCAGAGTCAAAAGTGATTTCTCCACCATTTTCTTTTGTTTTGTCGTCGTTAGAGTTGTCTTTTGCCAACTGAGCAAAATCTGCACCTTCTGCTTTGGCTTTCTCAAGTACTTCTTTTGCCTTGTCTTCATTATCCAAACGGATGATTTGAGCTGTTACATCTGGTGTGTAAGACTCAAAAGCTTTTTGGTAGGCTTCGTCTGTCAACTCACTCTCTGCAGCCTTCTTAACTGCCAATTCAACCAATTTGCTGGTACGGATTTGAGCTTTACGAGTCTCAGGTGTCATACCTGCACGTTGAAGCACGCTGTTGTAGCTATCGCCGTATTTCTTTTGTTCTTCAGCAACAGCATCATCTACATCTTTATCCGTTACTTCTGATCCATATTGTTGTTCAAATACTTTTTGGATGGTCATATTGAGCAAGACTTGTTGTGCAGTTGGATTGTTCTTTACTTCTTCAAAGAATTGATGCTCTGTAATCACATCGCCCTTCATGCTGATCAAATCTTTTCCTTCAGAACTGTTTGAACAAGCTGCAAGTGTTGCTACTGATAAAAGTGTGATGGCTCCTGCCATAAGTTTTTTCTTCATTTTTACTCCTTTTACGGTAAGTGTTACCTTATCTATTTTACTATAATTTCTTAAATTTTTCTGAAAATCATTCGCTCTCAGGAAGCTCTACTTCTGCTAGATTCTTTCGTAGCATGAGAATGCCGTCCCCAAGTGGAACTAGAGTTGCTGTTAGACCTGGATTGTCCAAAGTTGCGTCGAAAAGTCTTTGCAAACCTCGATAAATGGTGCGTTGACCACGGCGAACTTCCATGATGTCCTTGGCAACATCTCCTCCTTGGAAAATATCATCCAAGACCACTACTCCACCGACTTCCAAATGTTTAAGGATTTCAGGCAGAAAGACGATATACTTGGACTTGGCCGAATCCATAAAGACAAAGTCATAAGTTTCTGTCAGAGTTGATAAAACATCGACTGCATCTCCCTCTAAAAGAGTGATTTGCTGACGACTGTCAAACTGAGCAAAGTTTTCCTTGGCAAAGCCAATCATCTCAGGATTACGGTCAATGGTTGTAATCTTAGCATCTGGCGCATGTTCCGCCATCAGGAGGGCAGAAAAGCCAATTGCCGTTCCAATCTCCAAAATATTCTTAGGTTGCATGGTTTCCATTAGAAAACGGAAATAAGCAACCGTTTCATGAGGAATGATGGGAATGTTTTCCTTGCGAGCGAAGGTCTCCAATTCTTTCAAGGAACCTGTCACCTGCTTTTGACGCTGTCGCATGAGTTCTACGATTTCTTCCTTGACGACGGGACGTCGCATATTGTGATTGGCGTTTTTACTATAAGACTCTACCATCTTAAGCTAGTCCCAATTTTTCAACAAGGGCTTCAAACTCGTTCAAGCGGCGTTCAAAGACTGCAAAGGCATCGTTGAGATAGTCTTCTTTTTCCATATCCACTCCCGCTTTTCTCATGACATTGAGCGGATAGTCAGACTTACCTGCCTTGAGGTAGTCGATATAGCGGTCACGGTCTTCTTGACTACCATGGACAATCTTCTCAGCCAAGGCTGAAGCAGCTGCAAAACCAGTTGAATACTGATAAACATAGTAGTTATAGTAGAAATGTGGAATGCGTGCCCACTCGTATTGGATCTGAGGATTGTCTTCCCTGCTGAGTCCGTAGTACTCTTGGTTCAAGTCCGCGTAGAGTTTATTGAGGAAATCACTGGTCAAGACTTCTCCATTTTGATCTGCTTGGTGGATGGCGTGTTCAAACTCAGCGAATTGAGTTTGACGGAAAACTGTTCCACGGAAACCATCTAGGAAGTTATTGAGAATAGCAAAGCGCGTTGCGTCGTCTTCCACTTCTTCCAACAATTTCTCTGTCAAGATATTTTCGTTAGTCGTTGAGGCAATCTCAGCCAAGAAGATAGAGTAATCTCCGTAAACATAAGGTTGGGTTTCACGAGTATAGCTTGAGTGCATACTGTGACCTGTTTCATGGACAAGGGTAAAGAGATTGTCTAGATTGTCCTGCCAGTTGAGAAGCATGAAGGCATTGGTATCGTAAGAACCACCAGAGTAGGCACCAGAACGCTTGCCTTGGTTTTCATAGACATCAATCCAACGCTCGCTGAAGGCACGTTTGACACGGCTCAAGTAGTCGTCACCTAAAACTGCCAAAGCTTCTTCTGCCTTTTTCAAGGCTTCTTCGTAGGTAAAGCTGTAATCTACTGACGAAAGTGGTGTGTAGACATCGTACATCTTGAGGTCAGAAATCCCCAAGATTTTAGAACGAAGTTCAAGGTAACGATGCAAGAGTGGCAAATGCTTGCGAACTGCTGCAACTAGATTGTCGTAGACACTTTCTGGAACAAAGTTGGCTGCGAGGGCTGCATGGCGAGCACTCTTATAGTTGCGAACTTTTGCTCGGTAGTTTTGCACCTTAACATTTGTCTGCAAAGTCTTAGCATAAGTGTGTTGGAATTGCTCATATGTCGCATAAAGGGCTTCATAGGCACCACGACGCACTTCACGGTTTTTAGACTCCATCAAGCGAATGTAAGTACCGTGTGAGAGTTGCACTTCATTGCCTTCGTCATCAAGGACATATGGGAAGCTAATATCCGCGTTGTCCAAAATAGCAAAAGTTTCACTAGCAGCGCCAAAGATTTCTCCTGCTCCAGCAAGCAATTCTTCCTCACGTTGCGAAAGAACATGGTCTTTCTTTTGCAAGAGCTTGTCAAAAAAGTGCTTGTAAACTTGGAGTTTTGGCTGAGCTTCTAGGAAGGCCGCATACTGCTCTTGGCTAATCTCCATAAACTCAGGTTCATAGAATGAAAAGGCTTGTTCTAACTGACTGTATAGGGTCATTGCCTTAGCATAGTACTCTTGATACTTAGCTTCACGCGTGTCCTGGTCATTTTTCATATGCGCATAGACATAAAGCTTTTCAACTTGGCGTTCCAAGTCGAGTGAGAATTCTGTGATCTCAAGCAAACTGTCTGCGCTATCCAAGAGATGCCCCTCATACTGGGACGCTGTTTGTACTTTTTCAGTTAAATCTTTCAAGGCTTCTTCCCAAGCTTGGTCTGTTGGGTAGATTGTTGAAAGATCCCATGTATCTTTTTCATTTATTTCATGTCGTTGTAATACCATAAGATTCCTCCATCCTTTTTATTTTACCACATTTTTCGAGAAATATAAGTGATAAAAGGCTGGCGGATAGAGCTTTTGGCGATTATTTTTCGGATTTTTTTGATAGTAACCGAAAAATTCTTTATAATAGCTACTTATATCTTGGTCAATTTGACAAAAATCTCCTGCTTCTATTGGTCTGACTTGGGGATACCAGTCGTCCAGTTGACGGTTTAATAGATTGTCTCCTAGTTGATAAGCCTCCGCCTGTTTTTTCATCCAGTAAGGCGTTTGGTAGTACAACTGCTGGCGAATGTAGTGACAAATAGTGGAATCTTGCACAACTGCAAAACGAGGCAGTTTTTGTTTTTGATAAGGAAATCGTAGAATTTTCAAGAGATTTCCTTGGCCATAGGGAAATTCCTTGACCTGAAAATGAAGCTTGCCACGTAGATCCTGATGCAGAAGATATTTCAGTCTCAAAACTTGCTTTTTGAGATCTAGTTCCCAAGCATAGAAACCCATATTTTGACTATAATAGAGAAATCCCCTTTGCAATTGTGTTAATCGCTCTTTTAACCAGAGTTTTTCTCCCAGTAGCCAGATAACCTGATATCCTTGGCTACGGTATCCTTGGCTTCTATCACCTAAAAGCTTTTGAGACAAGGGGCTGCACTGAACCTCCAGAGCTAGTTTCTCATTGACAAGAACATCCGCTATCTGCTGGATCTCGGGAAGAGCGTACTCTAGGGCAACCTGACAGTCTTTCTTGGCCCAGTGATAAAGGGCCTCTTTGTTGCCCAAGTGTTCTGGACTTTCATTCTCGAATATAGCGATGCAATCTCTTAACCTTTCATGGGCAAAGTGCGTTCGAATACTCTGTCCTTGGCGTAACCGTAGTCCGCCTCCACAGGCTGGACAAGTATAAGCTTGCTTGGTCACATCTTTTTCGAGGGCATTTACCAAATTCCCCTTGGCATCTCTGGCTACAAACATGGTCTACCTCCTTTTCTCATTTATTCGAAAAAGAAGAAAAAAAAGACTGGAATCCCAGCCTTTCATGATATTATTTCTTATCTTTTTTGTCTCTTAGAATATTTTTTTAGCATGGGAATGAGATTGGGAATCTGCTCACTTCTAATGACCAGCACGCCGTATTCTTGGCAGCGATTGGCATAAGCTGGATTGATTTTTCCAGTACAAACAATCAACTTGAGGCAACTCTCCCCAGCAAAATGATTGGCGTAGACTTCTAGTTCGTTGATGGCTTCAACTGATAAATCTGTCATCTTGCATGAGATAAAGGTAATCGAGCGCCCCTTTCTTAGAATAACATCAATCTCATTTTGGACATTGTCTGCCTCTGGAAAGATGCCATTCCAATCAATCTCACCGCCTATCATGCACTCATCAAACAGCTGAGATTCAAGCGCCAAGAGATAGAGATATACCTCTAAAATATGTCCCTTATTGCGGCAAAAGACTTGAGCTTCTTGACTTGGAAAGCTGTATGCTACTCGTTTCTTGTCCTCGCTTTCAATACAAAGCATCCCTGCTTCCACAAGTAAAGGAATAAGGGATTTTGGATAGTGATAATACCTGCCATTGTTTTCCAGTATCTTTTCTGTCTCAGTATGCAGGTCATTGGTCTTAGCTAGAGAGAAAAATTGGGTCACTTGATACCAGTGGGCAGGATTGGCAATGGCGGAGCTGGCTAGTTTTTTGATGGCTGCAATTTGCTGAACTGAGTGGATAGGGCGTTTTGATTTGAGCATTTTTCCACCACGCAAGGCTATCAACTGTTGGATGCTTAGGGTTGGAATGTCCAAGTCTTCTTTTTCCAACTGGCCGGCTACCCACTTGTATTGTTTTCCTCGCTCGACATCCATGGCAACGATGGGAAGATGGCGATCCAAGCCGTATTGATAGAGGGATAAGGCTAGTAGCGAATCCCCACCAAAAACATCGAGAAGGACTTGGTCGTAACCTGCTAGGCAATAATCTAACTGGTCCGCTAGTTGTTCTAAGGATAACTGACGAAAGGTCACTCGTTGGATATGAGGTACCTCATCCATGATAAACTGACGGAGAGAAACTTTCTCTTCATTACTTATTTTTGTCAAAGATAGAAAAAGAATCTCGTCACAATCACTGATAAAGGCTTGGTAGACATTCTTTTCCAATACATGCCGATCATATAATTCCACCAAAAGACTCGTCATTCGACCACCTCCATCATAAAGACTTTCTTGCGCTGAGAGTATCAGCAATACAGTTCTAATGCTCTGATTTCCTACTTCTAGTATAGCATAAAATCCTGCTCGTCCCAATCAACCAACGCAAACAAAAACGAATAGAAACCTTGCAAAGTGGTTTCTATTCGCTTGTAAAGATTTGATTTACTTGATTTTCTTGGCTAGCATAGTCGCAAAGCGTAGTTGAATGCGATTACCATTTTCATCACGACGGTGCAGATGTCCTGGGTTTTCATTGTACTTAATCAATTCCCAATCCTTGTAGTAGTCCGCCAACTCCCCTTCTTTAAAAGTGAATGGGAAGTTGATTGAGCAAGGATAATCCTCTGTATCCATGGCACAGACGATAAGATTGTAACCACCGACCGTGGTGTGCTCCTGCATATTTTGGATAATAGCTGGAATGCGGTTCGCTTGTAGGAACATCAGAACAACTGTTGAAACGATAAAATCATAGTCTTGGCTAACACTGGCAGAATTGATATCATAAAGTCCGACAGGCATGTCTAGATCCTCTTGTTCCACAATGCTTTGCAAGATTTCAAGGGACAATTCATTTTGATCCACAGCTGTCACATCAAAACCATTCTGTGCGAGAAAGAGAGAGTTACGCCCCTGACCACAACCCAAATCCAAGGCTCTTCCAGGTTTCACCGTCTGCATAGCCTCTAGGACCTCTGAATGGACTGGATTAGTCTGGTATTTCTTAGGGAAATAATCCTCAGGTTTACAATAAAATTCCAAGTACCACTCTACATCGTCTGTTGCAGCCTCTACTCGGTGCCAGGCTTGCGGTTGCGCCATGGGATTGTCAGCCCCTGCCTCAAAGAGGTGTTCAGCTAGAACCTCACCATCTTCAGTCAACTCAATAAACTTGAGAGCCCCTTTCAACACAGTAATTTTTCCCCAAGTGCCGACTTTAGTATTGTGCTTTTGCTGAACAGCTTCAGGCATGGTTTGTTTATTCCACAAGGGCATCCGTTTATAGGCAATTAATTTTTCCATTTTACTTCCTCTTCTTAACGCTGGTTGACAGCTTTCATCACACGCGCGATGTCGCGGTTTTGTTCACGACGCTTGATAGACTCCCGTTTGTCATAGTCATGTTTCCCTTTAGCAAGTCCTAAAAGGAGTTTAGCATAACCATCTTTAATATAGACTTTAAGGGGAACAAGGGTCATTCCTGTCCCTTTGGTCTCTTGTTCCAATTTTTGAATTTGTTTTTTATGGAGCAAAAGTTTACGACGACGTTCTGGTTCCTGGTTCCAGATATTGCCCTCTTCGTAAGGGGCGATATGAACATTGCTCAGCCAGACTTCCCCATTTTTTACTTGGGCAAAGCCGTCCTTGAGATTGATTCGAGCAGCTCGAACGCTCTTGATTTCCGTTCCTGTCAGCACCATTCCTGCTTCAAGCGTATCAACGATTGTATAGTCGTGGTGCGCCTTTTTATTTTGTGCGACGACCTTTCCCTCGCCCTTTGCCATGCTTGGCTCCTTTCTTAGCTACTTCTTTGTAAAAAGGTTTCTTGCCTTTTTTCTTTTTATCTTTTTGTGAATGCTTGTACTTATCATTTGAGCGTCCTGATTTTCTCTTGTCTTCCTTCTTGTCTGAACGACGACTTGAACCATGACCTCTGTCTTTGCGCCCAGCTTGTTTCAAGCCTTTTTCGATGACATCAAACTCACTTGGAATATAAGAGAAATCAATCTCTCCCGTCATCTTATCGGCTCTTTCAACTTGAATGCGAATTTGCTGTCCCACACGGAAGGTTGTTCCTGATTTCTCTCCACGGAGAGTCAAATCTCGCTCGTTGAAATGATAAAATTCAGACAAATTGGTAATGTGAATCAAACCTTCGACTGTATTTGGCAATTCAACAAAGAGACCGAATTTGACGATGCTGGATACAACTGCGTCGTACTCTTCACCCACATATTCTTCCATGTACTCAGCCTTTTTCATGGCTTCGACTTCACGCTCAGCCTCGATGGCACGACGTTCACGGTTGGAAGACTGGGTTGCAATCTCTGGAATCACTTGTTCAAAATGCTCTGCTATTTCCTTAGAACGACCATAGTCCCGAATCATACGGTGGACTAGAAGGTCTGGATAACGGCGAATAGGACTGGTGAAGTGAGTGTAATAGTTAGCGGCTAGTCCATAGTGACCGTGATTGTGCTCAGAATAGCGAGCCTGTTGCATAGAACGGAGAAGCATCATGGACAATACATCCGCATAGGGTTCTCCCTCAACAGCACGCATGATGTCTTGGAGAGCCTCTTGGCTAATCTCACTGGCAGTTCCATAAATTCGTAAACCAAAACTAGAGGCGTAATCAATAAACTTCTGAACTTTTTCAGCCTTGGGCTCCTCGTGAATTCGATAGATGAAAGGTAGATCCAACTTGCTAAAGTGCTCGGCAACCGTTTCATTAGCAATCAACATGAAGGACTCAATCATCCGCTCAGCAATACCACGTTGGCGAAGAACGATATCCACAGGCTTGCCTTTTTTATCCACCAAGATCTTAGCTTCGCTGGTATCAAAGTTAAGGGCACCACGCTTCTCACGCATGCTTTCTAGCCTTTCATGAAGCTTGGCCATGAGCTCGATACTTGGAACAATTTTCTTAAACTCTCGTCTCTTTTCCTCATCGCCAGCTAGGATATCATTAACAGCGCTATAGGTCATACGGAAGCTCGTCTTAATAACTGTTTGGGTAATGGTGTAATTAACCACACGACCATGTTTATCAATTTCCATAATAGCAGACTGGGTCAAGCGATCTACTTGAGGATTGAGAGAGCAGATGCCATTTGACAAACGCTCTGGAAGCATTGGAACCACTCGGTCTGTCACATAGACAGAAGTCGCGCGGTTAAGGGCTTCCTTGTCAAGGGCAGAACCCTCGGTCACATAGTAGGAAACATCTGCGATGTGAACTCCGAGTTCGATATTGCCATTCTTTAAAGGCTTGATGTGTACTGCGTCGTCTAAGTCCTTGGCATCCGCACCGTCAATGGTAAAGGTGATTTCATCTCTCAGGTCCAGACGACCTCCCATATCCTTTTGAGACGGAGCTTCTGGCACACTTTCTGCTTCCTTGAGAACAGCTTCTGGAAATTCTGAAACAATATCCATGGATTCCAAGACTTCAAGAACGTCAATCCCAGCATCAGTCGAGTGCCCCACCACGTCTAGCACACTAGCGACAAAGAAATCATGTTTCTTACTTGGGTATTTGTCAATAAAGACCTTGAGAACTTCAGTACCTTCCAACTTGATAGCCGGTTTCTTCACATAAATCGGTTGGCTGATTTTTTGATTTTTGGAACGAATATAGCCAGCATACTTGGGCTTTTCCTGATCCAGAACAATTTGACCGACAACGGTTGTCAGGCTGTGTTCTAAGATATCAATAATTTTGGCTTCTGCAGCAGTTCCCTTGTTGCGGTCAGCAACTTTCTTTATGACCACCTCAACTGTATCGCCATCAATGGCATAGTTGACATCGTTTTTTCCTACAAAAAGATCGTCCTCTTCCCCTTCTAGAGTAACAAAGCCAAAGCCGTTTTTATGGGCATGAAAAACCCCTTTGAGGGTGATTTCATGTTTCTTCTTCTGGTCCAAGGTGAGGCTGCCATCTTCTCCAAATCGAATCTGGTGCTTTCTTTCCATCAGAGACAGGGTTTTAATCAACTCACGGAAATCCTTGGACCCATCCTTTCCGAGAGCCTGAGCCAGGTCATTTACCGTCACTCGCCCCTTCTCTTGCAAATATTCTTTAATTTTATCTTTCATGTTTTCTTTCTAGATTTTTTAATTTTCTTTTACTGTAAGACCTTCTCAAACATCATTTAATACTCAATAAAAATCAAAGAGCAAACTAGAAAGCTAGGCGCAGGCAGTACTGGAGTACGACAAGCCGACGCTGACGTGGTTTGAATTTGATTTTT